>NZ_JASJVI010000040.1:0-33718 GCF_035019865.1 Cryobacterium sp. 10I5 | reverse complement strand
GTACACTTTTGGCCCTTAAACCCGAGGGTTAAGGGCCAAAAGTGTACTCTCGCGGACCACGGCTCCCGGAACCGAGACGGGGACGTCAGAGGTAGCGGGCGTAGGCGCCGACGGTGAGGAAGGTCGGGAACTCGGGCTCGAGCGCCGAGGTACGGAACACCGACAGGGCGTCGTCGAAGCGGTCGCCTGGCGTGCGAGGCAAGCCCGCGAACACCTCGGCGACCAGGCCGTCCACCCACGGTCCGTCGATGCGCACCCCCTCAGCGGTGACCGAGTTGTCGTGGATCCACTGCCACACCTGCGAGCGGGAGATCTCCGCTGTCGCGGCGTCCTCCATCAGGTTGTCGATCGCCGCGGCCCCCACGCCGCGCAGCCAGGACTCGATGTAGCGCAGCCCGATCGTGATGTTGTCGCGCACGCCGGCCGTGGTGATCTGCCCGCCGACGGATGCGACGTCGAGCAGCTCCGCTGCCGTCACGCTGACCTCGTCGCGGGTGCGTTCGAGCTGGTTCGGCCGCGCACCGAGCACGGCGTCGAACTCGGCCTGGGCGGTCGGGATCAGGTCGGGGTGGGCGACCCAGGTGCCGTCGAAACCGTCGCCGGCCTCGCGCTTCTTGTCCGCCGCTACCTGTTCGAGGGCCCGCGCGGTGACCTCGGGGTCGCGCCGGTTCGGGATGAACGCGCTCATGCCGCCGATGGCATACGCGCCGCGGCCGTGGCAGGTCGAGACGAGCAGCTCGGTGTACGCCCGCATGAACGGCACGGTCATGGTGATCTGCTTGCGGTCGGGGAAGACGAACCGGCGCCCGCGGGCACGGAAGGTCTTGATGATGCTGAAGATGTAGTCCCAGCGGCCGGCGTTGAGGCCCGCGCAGTGGTCGCGGAGCTCGTAGAGGATCTCCTCCATCTCGAAGGCGGCCTGGATCGTCTCGATCAGCACGGTCGCGCGGATCGTGCCGTACGGGATGCCGAGGGCGTCTTCGGAGTGGCTGAAGATGTCGTCCCAGAGCCGGGCCTCGAGGTGGCTCTCGAGCTTCGGCAGGTAGAAGTACGGTCCGCTGCCGCCCTCGATGAGGCGCTGGGCGTTGTGGAAGAAGTAGAGGCCGAAGTCGACGAGACTGCCTGAGGCGCTCATCGTGCGGTTCGCGCGGTCGACGAAGCTGATGTTCTTCTCGACGAGGTGCCAGCCGCGTGGGCGCATCACGATCGTCGGGGTCGCACCCGTCGCGTCGCCCGTGACGGTGTACTCCTTGCCCTCCGGGCTCGTGAAGTCGAGCTGCCCGCGGACGGTGTCGAACAGGGTGATCTGGCCTTCGATGACGTTGGCCCAGGTCGGGCTCGTGGCGTCTTCCTGGTCGGCGAGCCAGACCCTGGCACCCGAGTTGAGCGCGTTGATGGCCATCTTGCGGTCGGTCGGGCCGGTGATCTCCACGCGGCGGTCCTCGAGGCCGGGGCCGGCGCCGGCGACGCGCCAGCTCGGGTCGCGGCGGATGTGCGCCGTCTCGGTGAGGAAGCCGGGGTCGCGCCCGTTGGCGGCGTCCACGCGCTTCCGCAGCCGGGTCGCGAGCAGATCGTGCCGGGTGCCCGCGAACCGGTCGTGCAGCTCGGAGACGAAGTCGAGCGCTACGGGGGTGAGGATCTCGTCGTAGCGGGCGCCGAGGTCGCCGGTGACCTCGAGGTGCGGCTGCGTCATGGCGAAGCTGCCGGTGTTCGTGGTCGGGGCGACCGTGTCGGTCGTCGCCAGGGGGGAATTCATGGTGTGTCTCCTTCTGGAGGGTGAGGTCGCGGTGGGTCTGGGTGGTGAGCGGATGCGGCCGCCGGGTGGCCGCATCCGCTCGGGGGTGAGACGGGTCAGAACACTGAGCGGTTGAGAAACGCTGAGCGGGTTAGAACTGCTCGGCCTCGGTGGAGCCGACGAGGGCGAGGGTGGCGCTGTTCGGGTTGAGCGCGGTAGCGATCTTGTCGAAGTAGCCGGTGCCGACCTCCCGCTGGTGGCGGGTCGCGGTGTAGCCGTCGGCCTCTGAGGCGAATTCGGCCTCCTGGAGTTCGACGTATGCGCTCATCTGGCGTTCGGAGTAGTCCTTGGCGAGGGTGAACATCGAGTGGTTGAGGGCGTGGAAGCCTGCGAGGGTGATGAACTGGAAGGCGTACCCGGCCTTCGCGAGCTCACGCTGGAACGCCTCGATCTGGGCGTCGTTGAGGTGCGACTTCCAGTTGAACGACGGCGAGCAGTTGTAGGCGAGCTTCTTGCCCGGGAACTGCGCGTGGATTTCGGCGGCGAAGCGCTGCGCGAGCTCGAGGTCGGGTTCGGAGCTTTCCACCCAGAGCAGGTCGGCGTACGGTGCGTACGCGAGGCCACGGGCGATGACGACGTCGATGCCGTTCTGGGTGTCGTAGAAGCCCTCTGCGGTGCGCCCGCCGGTGAGGAACTCCTGGTCGCGCTCGTCGATGTCGCTCGTGATGAGGGTCGCGGCGAGGGAGTCGGTGCGCGCGATGATGATCGTGGGCACGCCCGCGACATCCGCCGCGAGACGGGCGGCGTTCAGGGTGCGGATGTGCTGGCCGGTGGGGACGAGGACCTTTCCGCCCATGTGGCCGCACTTCTTCTCGCTCGCGAGCTGGTCTTCCCAGTGCACGCCGGCCGCTCCGGCCTCGATCATCGACTGCATGAGCTCGTAGGCGTTGAGCGGGCCGCCGAAACCGGCCTCGGCGTCGGCGACGATCGGTGCGAGCCAGTCGATGCCGGTGCCGGCTCCGCCGTTTGCGGCTGCCTCGCTCGACTCGATCTGGTCGGCGCGGAGCAGCGCGTTGTTGATGCGGCGCACGACCGAGGGGACGGAGTTCGCGGGGTAGAGCGACTGGTCGGGGTAGGTCTGGCCGGAGAGGTTGGCGTCGGCCGCGACCTGCCAGCCGGAGAGGTAGATCGCCTTGAGGCCGGCGCGCACCTGCTGCACGGCCTGGTTGCCGGTGAGGGCGCCGAGGGCGCGCACCCACTCGGGGTTCTCCGCCGTGCCGTTCTGGTGAATGAGGTTCCAGAGGTTCTCGGCGCCGCGGCGGGCGAGGGTGCGGTCCTCGCGGACCGAGCCGCGGAGGCTGATGACGTCCTCGGCGGTGTAGTCGCGGCGGATACCGTTCCAGCGTGCGTCGGCCGCCCACTCGAGGGCGAGTTCGGCGGCGGTCTGGGTCTGGTCGCCGGGGCGGGCTGCGTTCTCGGTCATGCTGTCTCCTTGGGTTTGCGTCATTGCTTGCCTGTGACACCTACTCTGCGGTGGTTGGGCGGCCCGAACCCCTGCCGAGATCACAGAAGAAATGAAGTTCTTCTGCTTGCGTGAAGTTCTGCACCGTGTGAGCATGGTGCGATGATCACCGCCGATCCCTCCCTGCGCACCGCCCTGTCCCAGCCGGAACCCGACGAGCACGGGATCGACGCCCTGACTCTCGGCCGGCGTATCCGTGAACTGCGCGGCTCCCGCCGGATGACCCTCGACACCCTCGCCGCCGCGGTCGGGCGGGCGCCGTCGCAGGTGTCGATGATCGAGAACGGCAAACGGGAGCCGCGCCTGTCGATGCTGCGCTCGATCGCGACCGCGCTCGGCACGACCGTCGACGAGCTGCTCAAGACCGAGGCACCGTCGGAGCGGGCCGCCCTCGAGATCGCCGTGGAACGCGCCCAGCGGGGGCCGGTATTCACGGCCCTCGGGCTGCCGCACATCCGAATCGGCCGGTCAACGAGCGATGAGGCGCTGCAGACGATCCTCACCCTGCACCACGAGATCGAGCGCCTGCACCGGGAACGGGCGGCGACACCCGAGGAGGCACGGCGGGCGAATGCCGAGCTGCGCGGCATCATGCGCGCGCGGGACAACTACTTCCCCGAGCTCGAGGCCCAGGCGCTCGGGCTGCTGCGCGCGGTCGGCCATACCGGCGGACCGGTGCCGCAGCGGGTCGTCGCCGACATGGCCGCGCACCTCGGCTATTCGCTGCATTACGTCGCGGACCTGCCGCACTCGACGCGCTCGGTCACCGACAAGCGCAACGGCCGGATCTACCTCCCGATCGAGCAGACGGCCTCCCGGGACACCCGCTCGCCGATCCTGCAGGCCTTCGCGAGCGCGCTCTGCGGGCACGAGGAGCCGACAAGTTATGCGGAATTTCTGCGGCAGCGGGTCGAGACCAACTACCTGACGGCGGCGATCCTGCTGCCGGAGGACGATACCGTGAAGCTTCTGGCCGAGGCGAAGGCGCAGCGCAGCATCTCGATGGAGGACCTGCGGGACGCCTTCGCGGTCTCCTACGAGACGGCCGCGCACCGGTTCACGAACCTCGCAACGGCCCGGCTCGGCATCCCGGTGCACTTCATGAAGGTGCACGAGTCCGGCACGATCATCAAGGCCTACGAGAACGACTCTGTCCGGTTCCCGAGCGACGCCCTCGGCGCCGTCGAGGGTACGACGGTCTGCCGCAGCTGGACGGCCCGGACGGTCTTCGACGTCGCCGACCGGTTCAGCCCCTGGTACCAGTACACCGACACCCCGTCCGGCACCTTCTGGTGCACCTCCCGCATCGCGAAGGCGAAGGAGGGCGAGTACTCGGTGAGCGTGGGCGTGCCGTTCTCGGAGACGAAGTGGTTCCTCGGCCGCGAAACGAACAACCGGGCCGTCTCACGGTGCCCGGACGAGAGCTGCTGTCGCAGCGCCCCCGGCGAGCTCGCCGAGCGCTGGGCGGGCCAGGCCTGGCCGGCCGCGCGCACCCCGACGAGCCTGCTCGCCGCGCTGCCGACCGGCACGTTCCCCGGCGTCGACCAGACCGAGGTCTACCAGTTCCTGGAATCCCACTCCCCCACCGCCTGAGCGGCTGCCGTCCTTCCAGCGGATGCCCATCGTCATAACTCCTGCACACTTCCGGCTCGGCCCGGAATGTGCAGGAGCTATGTCAGAGGGCCTCGCGGGTGATCTCGACCTTGACGAAGAGCTGGGAGCCCGCGGAACCGGCGTAGACGCCGCGGAGCGGCGGCACGTCGTTGTAATCGCGGCCACGGCCGACGGAAACGTGCCGGTCACCGATCTCGATCAGGTTCGTCGGGTCGAATCCGCGCCACTCTCCGCAGAACCATTCGACCCAGGCGTGGGATTCACCGGTCACCGTCTCGCCGACCTCGGCGTTCGGCCTCGGGTGCAGGTAGCCGGAGACGTACCGGGCCGGGATCCCGACCGAGCGCAGGGCGCCGAGGGCGATGTGCGTGATGTCCTGGCAGACACCGCGCCGGTCGTTCCAGGCCTCCTCCGCCGTCGAGTGCACTCCGGTGACACCCTGGACGTACTGCATCTGGTCGCCGATCGCGGCACAGATCTCGTAGGCGGCCGAGCAGGAGCTCGTGTGGCGCGCGGCGATTTCGGCGGCGAGCGCCTCGACATCCATCGGCGGTTTCGTCAGGCGGGTCTGCCGGGAGTGCTCGAAGAGCGTGGAGGTGCGCAGGGCATCCGCGGCGAGGTCGACCCAGGTGTGTTCGTGGGTCTCGTGCTCACGCGGTCGCACCTCGACGAGGCTGTTGGCGGTGAGCATCAGTTCGGAGTGCGGGGTGAGCACTTCGAACGAGGAGACCCGGGTACCCCAGTAGTCGGCGTAGTAGTGGTTGCCCGCCGCCGGGCTGATCTCGAGGTTCGAGAACAGCACGAACTGGTCAACGGAACTGACCGGCAGCATCCGCGCTTCGTTGTAGGAGGCGGCGACCTCGCCCTTGTAGCGGTACCCGGTCGTGTGCCGGATCCGGAGGCGGTTCACGAGGCTTCCCCTGTCCAGGTCGGAACGTTCCCCTTCGGGAAGTACCGGTTTCCGATGGCTTCGGAGGCGGTGCTCGTCGCGTCCTGGACGCGCATCATCTGCAGCGGCAGGTCATTCAGGATGTCCATGATCGGTCGGTACTCCAGTTGGCTGCGGATTTGGCCGAGCACCCTCTGGGCCTGGCCGGTGACACCGGCCCGGTCCGTGCGCGGCTCGAGGTCGCGCAGGCACTGTTCGGCGCGCGAAACCGAGAACACGATCGACCGGGGGAACAACCGGTCCATCAGCAGGTATTCGGCGGCGTTCCGGGCGGACGGCACCCCGCGGTAGGTGCGCAGGTAGGACTCGTACGCGCCGCACGAACGCAGGATCGTCGTCCACGACGGCCCGCTCGCCTCGGTCAGCGACCGGGTGGCGAGGAGGCGTGCCGTCATATCGGCCTGCTCGAGGCTGCGCCCGAGAGTGAAGAAATGCCAGGCGTCGTCCCTGCTCGCGCCGGCCTCGACGATCCCGACGGCGAGGGCGGCACGTTCCCGCACCCACGCGAAGTAGTCGTGGGTCTTCTCGCTCGCGACCTTGCGCGGCATCCGCGCGCTCGTCGTGTTGAGGCACTCCCAGAGCTCGGTCGGCACGATCTCCCGCGCACGACGGGCGTTCTCGCGTGCCGAGGTGATCGAGTACGCGATCGAAGCCGGGTGCGTGCGGTCCATGGCGAGGGTCGCGAGCACGTCCTTGCGGGTGAGCTCGCCCTCGGCAGGCACGGGGCTGCCCATCAGCTGCAGGAGCGACCGGCAAGCGAGGTTCTCCTCGATCCACGGGTCCTCGAGCAGAAGCTGGAGGTGCACGTCGAGGATGCGGGCGGTGCCGTCGCTGCGCTCGATGTACCGTCCGATCCAGAACAGGCTTTCTGCAATGCGACTCAACATTCCCGGTCCTCCTGCGCCGATGACTTCGATGCCGCCGGCGCCGCTGCGGACACCGGTTGCTTCCCCTGCTGTTGTTGCTCCTGCTGGTCGCTGTTGCCCAGCGGTTTGTCCTGGGGCGAGTGGTCGACGGGGTGCGTGCCCGCGGCCGTCGCCTGGGTGTTCGCAGCCTGGTCGGCCACAAGACCCTGGATGTTGCGGGCGGAGGACTCGTGGTAGAAGTCGGGTTCGAGCCCGATCACCCAGGTGTCCTTGGACCCGCCGCCCTGGCTCGAGTTGACGACGAGCTCGCCCTCGGGCAGGGCGACGCGGGTCAGGCCGCCCGGCAGCACCCAGACATCCGTGCCGTCGTTCACGGCGAAGGGGCGCAGGTCGGCGTGGCGCGGCCTCATTCCGTCCTCGACCAGGGTCGGGATGGTCGAGAGCTGCACGACGGGCTGCGCGATCCAGCCGCGCGGGTCACGCAGCAGCTGCTTCCGCAGCGTCGCGAGCTCCGCCTTCGACGCAGCGGGCCCCACGACGAGGCCCTTGCCCCCTGAACCGTCGACGGGCTTGACCACGAGCTCGTCGAGCCGGTCGAGCACCTCTTCGAGCGCGAGGGGATCCTCGAGCCGCCAGGTGTCGACGTTCGGGATGATCGCGTCTTCGCCGAGGTAGTAGCGGATGAGATCGGGCAGGTAGGTGTAGACGAGCTTGTCGTCCGCGACCCCGTTCCCGACCGCGTTCGCGATCGTGACGTTCCCGAGCCGGGCCGCCATCAGCATGCCGGGCGACCCGAGCTGGGAGTCCGCACGGAACTGGAGCGGGTCGAGGAACTCGTCGTCGACCCGGCGATAGATCACGTCGACCCGGGTGGGGCCCGCGGTCGTACGCATCCAGACGCGCCCGCCCGAGCAGAACAGGTCGCGGCCCTCGACGAGCTCGACGCCCATCAGCCGGGCGAGCAGGGTGTGTTCGAAGTAGGCGGAGTTGAAGACGCCCGGGGTGAGCACGACGACGTTGGGGTCGTCGACCCCGGCGGGGGCGGATGCCCGCAGCGCCTGGAGAAGCTTGTTCGGGTAATCGCCGACGGGGCGCACCCGCATCGAGACGAAGAGTTCCGGGAGGGTCTGCGCCATCACGCGCCGGTTGGAGATGACATAGCTCACGCCGCTCGGCACCCGGACATTGTCCTCGAGCACCCGCCAGGCACCCTTTTCGTCGCGGATCAGGTCGATGCCGGAAACCTGGATGCGCACGTTGTTGGCCGAGACGATGCCGGCGGCCTGCCGGTGGAAGTGGTTCGACGAACTGATCAGGCTCGCCGGGATGACGCCGTCGTGCACGGCGGCCTGGGGGCCATAGATATCGGCGAGGAACGCCTCGAGAGCGAGAACGCGCTGCTTGATCCCGGCCTCGACGGTGACCCATTCCGGCTGCTCGATCACCCGCGGCACGGCGTCGAGCGGGAACGGCCGCTCTTCCCCGGCGAAGTCGAAGGTGACTCCCTGGGCGAGGTAGGAGCTCGCGAGCGCCGCGGTGCGGCCGCGCAACTCCTCCTGGGTCATTTTGGCCAGGGCGCCGTAAACGTCCTTGTACGCCGCGCGCGTTTCCGTCGGAGTGAGCGAGGACGGATCCGGGAACATCTCGTCCCAGGCGCTCCCTGACCCCGTCCGTTTCCGACTCTTCGTAGTGGCACCGTAGCCGGTGAACAGGTCAACCATGGTCGGAGCGTAGTCGCCTCATGTTGCGGGATTGTTTCGCCACACCGTCCGCGCGACATGTATGCAAAGTGACAAAATTGTGGGCTGAGAATTCGACATTCCTGGCGATTTGGCGGAGGATGTGGTCAAGATTGCATACAGCACTTGGAGACGCAATGATCAGCCCGGCCGTGACCCCCTTCCCCGATCCCGACCTGGCCGTCACGGCACCGGGAACTGCGAAACAGGCCACCGTCGCAGATCATCCCGACGAGGACCCCGTGCCTTCCCACGCCTTCCGGGCGAGCTCCGTGCTCGACGTGCGCGGCCTCGGCGTCTCGTCGACCATCACGACCCTGAGCCCGGTGGATGCGATCACCCTGTCGGTCTCCCATGGCGAGTCGCTCGGCCTCGTCGGGACCGTGGCGGCCGGCGCGATCTCGGTGGCGCTCGCTATCGCGGGGCAGCTCCCGGAGGGCGCCAGGATCGCGGCGGGTTCGATCCTCGTTGAGGGCGTCGAGCTGGTCGGCCTCGGGCGCCGTCCGGCGGCACGCCTGCTCAGTACAGCGATCGGCTACCTTCCCGCCAACCCGCTCAACAGCTTCGACCTCACCCGCTCGGTCAGGAACCAGCTCGCCGGCGCACTCCGGAAACGCATCGGCGTCACCCCGGACGTCGCGAGGCGGCACATCGTCGACCTGCTCGACCTGGTCGGTGTCGTCGATCCGGCCGCCCGGGCCCGGCAATACCCGCAGGACCTCGACCCCATCGTGCTCCACCGGGTGGTCCTGGCCGCCGTCCTCTCCGGCGACCCCGCCCTCGTCATCGCCGTCTCCCCCGGTGCGGGACTCGAGGAGGATGCCCGGGCGGCGCACGCCACCTTGCTGCGTGATGTCTGGCACGCGAAGGAGTTCGCACTCCTCGTCGCGTCGACCGATTTCGAGATCGTCGCCGAGACCTGTGACCGGGTCGCGGTGCTCGAGGCCGGCCGGATCGCCCTGCAGGGGTCCGTGACCGAGATCCGGGACGCGCGTTACGGCGTGAAGTCGGCCAGGTCGGCCAGGTCGGCCGCGTCGATCGCCTCCGCGTCGAGCGGATTGGCGTCAGCGGGCTGATCGGCTCCCGGCCTGACGACGGACTCGTCACCCTGGTCCCAGCTCTGCACCGAATTGCGTGCGGCCAGGATGTGCGAACGCATGGACGTCGAGGCCCAGAGCGCGTCGTGCGAGCGGAGGGCGGCCAGGATGTCGCGGTGATGGTGATTGCTCACCGCGCGGAACGATCCGCTGTCGCGCCGGAAGGCCTTCGCCATCAGCGGCACCCGGCCGACGGACACGGTCAGGCGGGTGAGCTGGGCGTTCGCGGCGGCGGTCACGATGATGCGGTGGAACTCGGCGTTGAGTTCGCCGAGACGGGAGATCCCGGCATCGTCCTTCGCGAGCACGACGTCGTCCATCAGGGCGATCAGTTCGGCGAGACGGTCGAGGTCGCCATCGGAGATCCGAACAGCGGCGAGGCCCGCCGCGCGGCTCTCGAGCATGGCCCGCAAGTAGTAGGTCTCGCGCATCTGCTCGGTTGTCCAGGCGATGACCGTCGCGCCCTTGTTCGGCACGAATTCGACGAGGCCGGTCTCGTCGAGTCTCCGCAACGCTTCGCGGATCGGGGTGCGGCTGACGCCGAGTTCCTCGGCAAGCGCTTGCTCCCGCAGGGTGGCATTGCCCGGGATCTCACCGGAGAGGATACGGCCGCGCAGGTATGCGAATGCGGCCTGTCCGCCTGTTACCGACACTATTTCCACCCGATGTCCTCGTCGCCACGTGCGCGTCTTTCAACTATGACACACGGCGTTCCGGCGAAGACGGCACGGAAGGCTCGGGTGGGCGCGCCTGCCGCGAAGTGGGGGTACGGCCGGACCCGACCTGCGGTTGCCCTGGCGGTGTCAGAACGCCGACAGCCCGGTGAGGGCGCGACCGATCACGAGCTGGTGGATCTCGTCCGTGCCCTCGTAGGTGCGGACGGACTCGAGGTTGGCGAGGTGCCGCATGACCGGAAACTCGTTCGTCACGCCGTCGCCACCGAGGACCGACCGGGCGAGGCCGGCGATCCGGATGGCCTCGCGCACGCTGTTGAGCTTGCCGACGCTGATCTGCGCCGGCGTGAGGGTGCCGCGTTCCTTCAGCCGCCCGAGGTGCAGGGCGAGGAGGACACCCTTTTCGTACTCGACGAGCATGTCGGCGAGTTTGGCCTGGGTGAGCTGCATCGCCCCGATCGGGCGGCCGAACACCTCGCGACTGCGTGACCGGGCGATCGCAGCGTCGAGGCAGCTCCTGGCGGCGCCCATGGCGCCCCAGACGATGCCGAATCTGGCCTCGTTGAGGCAGCCGAACGGGCCGGAGAGCCCCGTGGCGCCGGGCAGCACGGCGTCGGCGGGCAGGCGCACCCCGTCGAGTGTGACGTCGCACTGGATGGACGCGCGCATCGAGAGTTTGCCGGCGATCGGTGTGGCCGTGAACCCGGCGGTCTCGGTGGGAACGAGGAATCCGCGCACCCCGGCATCCGTCTGCGCCCACACCACCGCCACGTCAGCGACGCTCGCGAGGCCGATCCAGCGTTTGGTGCCCGTGAGCACCCAGTCGTCGCCGTCGCGGCGGGCGAACGTGCGCATCGCGGCGGGGTCGCTGCCGCCGGTCGGTTCGGTGAGGGCGAAGCAGCCGATGAGCGCGCCCGCGGCCATGCCGGGCAGCCAGCGCTGCTTCTGGTCTTCCGACCCGTAGGTGTGGATCGCCGACATGGCGAGCGAGCCCTGCACCGAGACGAGGGTGCGCCAGCCGCTGTCGGCGGCCTCGAGTTCGAGGCAGACGAGGCCGTAGCTCACTGCATTCGCGCCTGCGCAGCCGTAGCCCTCGAGGTGCATGCCGAGGAAACCGGCCGCGCCGAGCTCGGCGACGAGTTCGGCGCGGAAGAACCGGTCCTCGAAGTCCTGCTCGATCGTGGGCAGGATGCGGTTGGTCGCGAACGCGCGGGCCTTGCGCGACCAGACGACCTCCTCTGCGGCGAGGAGCTCGTCGAGATCGAAGACCGAGTCGACGAGAGGACTGGCGACGAGCGGGGTGGGACGGCCTGATGCGGTCACGAGAGGTCCTGTTCGGTTCGGCGGAGCGCGGTGGGGGGTGTGGGAGTGGGCCTGAATGCGGGTGCGAGGGCGGATGCCGGTGCGGGAGCCGCAGCGGCCGCGCCGGGGCCGCTGCGACCGTCCGGCTCGAGCCAGTCGGCCCCGGCATGTTCGCCGAGCCGGGGCGGGGGCAGCCGATAGTCGGCCGGACGCGTGCCGAGGTGGATCGGATTGGCGACCTGGCGACTGATGCGCCGGGGGTCCTCGCCGGAGACGAGCTCGACGACGGGCGCGCCTCCGAGCCCCTCTGCGAAGGCGAAGGCCTCGCTGATCGAGTTGACGAGTCCGGCGGGCACCCCGGCGTCCGTGAGCGTGTCGACCCAGTGCGCCGCCGGATGGCCGCCGAGCAGTGCCTCAAGCGCGGGCCGGAGCTCGGAGCGGTGGCGCACCCGGTCGGCGTTGCCCAGATAGCGCGGGTCGGTCGCGAGGCCGGGCGCGCCGAGGAGGCGCACGAGGGTGCGGAACTGGGAGTCTGTGCCGACGGCGATGACAAGGTCGCGGTCGGACGCCGCGAAGAGCTCGTACGGGGCGATGCTCGGGTGGGCGTTGCCGAGGCGGGCCGGAGAGTGCCCGGTGGCGAGGGTACCGGCGGCCTGGTTCGTGAGTGCCGAGAGCAGGGTCGACAGGAGGTCGACCTCGACGCGCCCTCCGGTTGATTCGTCCCGGTCCTCGGTGGCGGCGCCGCGGGAGTCGCGTTCGCGGAGAGCGAGCAGGATGCCGCTGAGCGCGTTGAGGCCGGCGAGCACGTCCACGAGGGCGACGCCGACCTTGCTCGGCTCCCCCTCCGCCGGACCGGTCACGCTCATCAGGCCGCCGACGGCCTGCACGAGGAGGTCGTATCCGGGCAGCCGCGCGCCGGCTCCCGCGCCGAAACCCGTGATCGAGCAGTAGACGACGCCGGGGTTCGCGGCGCGCACGGCCTCGTAGCCGAGTCCGAACCGTTCCATCACGCCGGGCCGGAAATTCTCCACCACGACATCCGCCGTGGTCGCGAGGCGCCAGGCTGCCGCGCATCCCTCGTCGGTGCCGAGGTCGCAGACGACCGAGCGCTTGTTGCGGTTGACCGCACCGAAGTAGGTGGACGAGCCCTGGGCATCCGTGGGCGGCAGCCACTGCCGGGTGTCGTCCCCTGCCGGACTCTCGATCTTGATCACGTCGGCGCCGAAGTCGGCGAGCATCATCGTTGCATACGGCCCGGCGAGCACCCGCGAGAAGTCGGCGACCCTCAGCCGGGGTGCACGGGCGGACGGTTCGTGCGGCATCAACTCACCTCGGTCCCCATCGACGAGTCCGGCCGGCCACACCGACGGGACTCTGCTGTGATCCTATACCGAATGTTTTCGGTTCCGGCACCCGTCCGACCGTTACCAGCATGCCACCGTCGGCTACATTGAAGTCTATGGAGGCACAGCTGCGACCCGGCGCCCGGGAGGCGATCTTCGCCCAGCTCATCGAGGCCGGCCGCGCCGAGCAGGTTGCCCGCCGCCTCACCGATGCCATCATCCTCGGCGTCCTCACGTCGGGCGAACGGCTACCGAGCGAGCATGAGCTCGCCCGCCGCTTCGGGGTCGCCCTGATCACGGTGCGTGAGGGCCTCGTGATCCTGCGTGAGTCCGGCCTCGTCGAGACCCGTCGGGGCCGCGGCGGCGGCAGTTTCGTGATCCAGGCGGATGCCCCGGACGAGACGCTCCTGCACACCCGGCTCCGGGGTGTCGCCCACGTCGAGCTCTCAGACCTCGCGGTCTACTTCGCCACGATCATGGAGGGCTGCGCCGAGCGGGCCGCCCTCCGCGCGGCACCGGACGATGCTGATCGGCTCTCCGAGTGGCTCGCCCTGGCCGACTGGGACCGGGACGCGGGCGCCCGCGCCACTGCCGGCGGTTTCTACCTCGAACTCGCGGTGCTCAGCCAGTCGGCGCGGCTCGTGCGTGAACAGGTTCGGCTGCAGGCGGAGTTCGGTCCGTTGCTCCTGCTCGGGCTCGCGGATCCCTCGGTGCGCGCGAGGGTCGCGGCCTGCAACACGGACGTCGTCGCGGCGGTCCGGGCCGGCGACGGCCCGCTCGCCCGCACCCTCGTCGCCGGGCAGGTGCGCGAACTCGCCGAGTGGCTGCACGCGGCGAAGACCAGGATCGAACGAGGAGGAACGCTCCATGCGGCATCCGCTGTCAGTGCCTGATCTGTCGGCTGCGGCGCCGGTTGCGGCGCCGGCCGCGCTCGCGCCCGTGGCCACCGCCGTCAGCGCGGCGGTCGCCGACGTGTTCACGATGCTCGACGACTGGCGCGATCGCGTCGCCGCCGCGGTCCCCGTTGCGACAACGGCAGAACTCGACGCCCTCGTGGAATCCCTCGTCGTGCCGACCCTGGTCGGCGGCGTCGCGGCGCACGACACCCCGATGCTCCTGATCGGCGCCGGGTTCATCGCGGCGGCGGACGACCGGCAGGCCAGCCCAGCGCATTTTGCATGGTGGCTCGGGCCGCTCGCCGGCAACCCCCTGCTCGGCACGACCCTCGCGCCCACCCGGCTCGACCTCGCCGCTCGCGTGCACACCGAATACCTGCGCGACTTCCGCGGCCTCGAGTGGTACCGGGTGCCGGAGGCCACGGGGCGAGCGCACGTCACGGGTCCGTACGTCGACCACCTGTGCACGTTCGATTTCATCGTCACCCTCACCCTTCCCGTGCTCGTCGACGGCCGCATGGTCGGCGTGATCGGGGCCGACGTGTCGGTCACCCGCCTGGAGCAGTCCCTGCTTCCGGCGCTGCTCGGACTCGACGCCCCTGCCGCCCTCGTGAACGCGATCGGCCGCGTCGTGATCTCGACGGAAGCCACGCTCGCCGCCGGTGACATCGTGCCGAACCCTGGGCATCCGCTCGCAGCCTATGACCGGGCTCCGTGCGCCGGGATTCCCTTCGACGTGATCGCCCGCCGCCCCCTCGAATAAAAGATTGCATTTGGGATGATTTAGGGTATCGTCGGCCTCTGGGGAATTCCACCCCGGGCGCCGTGGCCCTGGCCAGCGCCGACCAGCCGTTTGGGAAAGGCCTGCGCATGTCCATCCGTGAACTCCGTAACTTCGTCAACGGGCAGTACGTCGCCTCCGCCGCGAGCGAGCAGCTCGACATCGTGAACCCCGCGACCGAGGAGGTCTACGCGCGCACCCCCGTGTCGACAGAAGCGGATGTCGCGTCCGCGTACTCCGCCGCGGCGACCGCGTTCGAGACGTGGGGCGAGACCACCCCCGGTGAACGCCAGCTCGCCCTGCTGAAGTTCGCCGACGCCCTGTCCGAGCGTGCGGAGGAGATCGCGGACGTCGAGAGCGAGAACACCGGCAAGCCGCGTGCCGGCCTCGTCGGCGACGAGGTCGACGTCATGATCGACCAGGTGCGCTTCTTCGCCGGCGCCGCCCGCGTGCTCGAGGGCAAGTCCGGCGGCGAGTACCTGAAGGACCACACCTCGTTCATCCGGCGGGAGCCGATCGGCGTGATCGGCCAGGTCACCCCGTGGAACTACCCGATGATGATGGCGATCTGGAAGATCGCCCCCGCCCTCGCGGCCGGAAACGCCGTCGTGCTGAAGCCCTCTGACTCGACCCCCGTCTCGACGCTCCTCCTCGCCGAGATCGCGGCGGAGTTCTTCCCGGCCGGCGTCTTCAACGTCGTCCTGGGCGACCGCACCACGGGCCGCGCCCTCGTCGCCGACCGGATCCCGCAGATGGTGTCGATCACCGGGTCGGTACGGGCCGGCATGGAGGTCGCGGGCACCGCCGCGCTCGACGTCAAGCGCGTGCACCTCGAACTCGGCGGCAAGGCCCCGGTGATCGTGTTCGACGACGCCGATATCGACGCCGCAGTCGAGGGCATCGCGACGGCCGCGTTCTACAACGGCGGCCAGGACTGCACCGCCGCCACCCGAGTGCTCGTCCAGGCCGGAATCCACGACGAGTTCGTCGCAGCACTCGCGGCTTACGCCCGGGTGAACGCGAGGACCGGCGGCCCGCGCGAGGACGGCATCCTCTTCGGCGCCCTCTCGAGCGCAGACCAGCTCGCCCGGGTGCAGGGCGTCATCGCGGGCCTGCCCGACCACGCCGACATCGCGCTCGGCGGGCACCGCCAGGGCGACCTCGGCTACTTCCATGAGGCGACGATCGTCTCTAACCTGCGGCAGGGCGACGACGCGGTGCAGAACGAGATCTTCGGACCGGTCATCACGGCCCAGAAGTTCACCGACGAGGCCGAGGCGCTCGCCTGGGCGAACGACGTGCAGTACGGCCTGGCCTCCTCGGTCTGGACGAAGGACCACGCGCGCGCCATGCGGATGGCCAAGCGCCTCGATTTCGGCTGCGTCTGGATCAACACGCACATCCCGCTCGTCGCCGAGATGCCGCACGGCGGCTTCAAGCACTCCGGCTACGGCAAGGACCTCTCGATGTACGGCCTCGAGGACTACACCCGCATCAAGCACGTGATGAGCTACATCGGCTGATCCGCGGGGTAAACATCCGGTTCTATAGCTTTCTCGTAACGGTGTCACTATGGTGGGCACACACAGCCTGCCGACGACGTCAGGATGCACCGCAGCCGAAAGGTCATGATGAGCGCAGATCAGCCCGGAAAGACGCCCGCCGCGAAGGGAATCGGTGACCAGGAGCACCTCAGGGTGCTCGGGTACGAGGACTCTTTCCACCGTTCGATGTCGCTGTGGGCCAACTTCGCCCTCGGCTTCACCTACCTCTCGCCGCTCGTCGGCGTGTACTCCCTCTTCGCGCTCGCCCTCAGCACGGGCGGGCCGCCCTCGATCTTCTGGATCCTGATCGTGGGCGCCGGCCAGCTGCTCGTCGCCCTCGTCTTCGGAGAGGTCGTCTCGCAGTACCCGATCGCCGGCGGGATCTACCCGTGGACCCGCAGGCTCTGGGGCAAGCGGTACGCCTGGATGGCCGCCTGGGTCTACGTCTGGGCGATGCTCGTGACGATCACCGCGGTCGCAGAGTTCGGCAGCGGCTTCCTCGGCAGCCTGATCGACGCGCCGGTCACGAAGGAGGTCACGCTCGGCCTCTCGGTGCTGTTCCTGCTGGTGGCCTTCGCGTTCAACTTCTCCGGAACGAAGATGCTCGGCCGGGTCGCCAGGATCGGCCTCGGCGCCGAGCTCATCGGCGTGATCGGCCTCGGGCTCTACCTGCTGATCTTCCAGCGCAAGCAGGAGTTCAGCGTCTTCTTCAACACCATGGGCGTCGAGGGCGACGGCAACTACGCCGTCGCATTCCTCGGTGCGGCCCTCGCCGGCCTGTTCCTGTTCTACGGCTTCGAGGCCTGCGGGGACGTGGCCGAGGAAGTCGCGAACCCGGCCAGGGGCATCCCACGGGCCATGATCCTGACCATCCTCGTCGGCGGGGTCTCCGCCCTGTTCTCGTTCGGCGGCTACGTGATGGCGGCGCCCGACCTGCAGGCGGTGGTGGACGGCAACGACATCGACCCGATCCCGGCTATCCTCGAGGCCTCGCTCGGAACCGTCGGCGCCAAGCTCTTCCTGGTCGTCGCGATCACGGCGTTCCTGTCCTGCGTGCTGAGCCTGCAGGCCGCGGCCAGCCGGTTGATGTTCTCCTTTGCTCGCGATGGGATGATCCCCGGCCACGCCTGGCTGTCCCGGGTGAGCCCGCGCACCGCCGTCCCGGTGAACGCGCTCATCGTCGCCTGCTCGATCCCGCTGGCGCTCTGCCTGCTGATCTACGCGGGTGGCAGCCTCACCCAGATCACGGCGTTCGCGGTGATCGGCATCTACGTCGCGTTCCAGTCCGTCGTGCTCGCGGCGCTCCGCCAGCGGATCAAGGGCTGGCGCCCGGCCGGGCCGTTCAACCTCGGCAGGGCCGGCTTCGTGGTCAACGTCGTCGCCCTCGCCTACGGGCTGTTCGCAATGGTGTTGCTGGCACTGCCCGGCAAGACCGGCGTCTTCCTCGACGACTGGATCGTTCTGATCGGGCTCGCGGTCGTGATGGGCGCGGGCCTGCTCTACCTGTTCATCGCGAAGCCGCACACCAACTCGCACCAGCCCGAAGGCGACGCGATCGCGGTAGCGGCGCTGCTTCGGGCGCACCCGGGCAACGCCGCGTCGGCGACCCCCGGTGCGCCGGGGGCAACGGATGCCGGGGGCCCGCGCCCGACATCCGTGTCTGACTGACGAAAGCCCCGCCCGCCGTCGACGCGCCTCGCGCGCCACCTCCGCCGCTTCGCGCCAGGCATGCCTGGTGCGGAGCGGCGCACGTGGCGCGCAGCACGTTCTCGCCTGGACGCCCCGGGTACGACGAAGGGCCCGTCTTGCGACGGGCCCTTCGGTGTGGTGCTGGCGCTTGTGCCTAGATGGCGTTGACGTCGAGCGGGATGCCGGGACCGAAGGTCGTCGAGACGGCGCCCTTCATGACGTAGCGGCCCTTGGAGGAGCTCGGCTTGAGGCGGACGATCTCCTCGAGCGCTGCCGTGATGTTCTCGTTCAGCTGCTCGGCGGTGAAGGATGCCTTGCCGACGACGAACTGCACGTTGGCGTGCTTGTCGACGCGGAACGCGATCTTGCCGCCCTTGATGTCGTTGACGGCGCGGGCGACGTCGGTCGTGACCGTTCCGGTCTTCGGGTTCGGCATGAGGCCACGCGGGCCGAGGACCTTACCCAGGCGACCGACCTTGCCCATGAGCTCCGGGGTCGAAACCGCGGAGTCGAAGGCGGTGTAACCGGCGGCGACCTTCTCGATGAGCTCGTCGCCACCGACCTCGTCGGCGCCGGCAGCGATGGCTGCTTCGGCCGCGGGACCGGTTGCGAAGACGATGACGCGCGAGACGCGGCCGGTACCGTGAGGAAGAATAACGGTTCCGCGGACCATCTGGTCAGCCTTGCGCGGGTCGACGCCGAGCTTCAAAGCGACCTCGATGGTCGAGTTGAAGTTCGCGGAGCCGGTCTCACGCGCGAGCGTGACGGCCTCGGTGGGGGTGTAGAACTTGTCGGCCTCGATCTTCTCGGCCGCGGCCCGGTAGGCCTTTGACTTCTGTGCCATGTGAATCTCCTGAATATAAAGATTTGAGAGTGTGGTGCGAGCCTGGCCGGCTCTTCCACGTACTGCTTGGTGGCGGATGCCTGGAAGAGGTTTAGGCCTCGACCGTAACGCCCATGGAGCGTGCGGTGCCGGCGATGATCTTCGCGGCGGCGTCGATGTCGTTGGCGTTGAGGTCAACCATCTTCGCTTCGGCGATCTCGCGGACCTGCGCCTGGGTGAGCTTGGCCACCTTGACGGTGTGCGGGGTGCCGCTGCCCTTGGTGACTCCGGCGGCCTTCTTGATGAGCTCCGCGGCGGGCGGGGTCTTCAGGATGAACGTGAAGGAACGGTCGTCGTACACGGTGATCTCAACCGGGATGACGTTGCCGCGCTGGGATTCGGTCTGGGCGTTGTATGCCTTGCAGAATTCCATGATGTTCACGCCGTGCTGGCCCAGTGCCGGCCCGATGGGCGGTGCGGGGTTTGCGGCGCCGGCCTTGATCTGAAGCTTGATCAGACCAGTAACCTTCTTCTTCGGTGCCATGATTCTTCCTTCTTTTATGATGACGAGCGGCCGTGAGGCAACTCTCCCGGTGGCCCGGTCGGGCCCCGGTGGTGGGGAAACTTACTAAAGCTTGGTGACCTGGTCGAAGCTGAGCTCGACCGGGGTCTCACGCTCGAACAGGGAGACGAGGACGATGAGCTTGCCGCTCTCCGCCTTGATCTCGCTGATCGTGCCGGGCAGGCCCGCGAACGAGCCTTCCTTGATCGTGATGGTCTCGCCGATTTCGTAGTCGATCTCGGCGGGCAGTGCGCGGGTCGCGATCTTGCCGTGCGTGCCTGCGCCCTTGGCGGACGGCACGTCCTGGATCTCGACGAGGCTCTTCAGCATGCCGAAGGCCTCCTCGAAGCGCAGCGGCGTCGGGTTGTGCGCGTTGCCGACGAAGCCGGTGACGCCCGGCGTGTGCCGGACGACGGACCAGCTGTCCTCGTTGAGGTCCATGCGCACGAGCACGTAGCCGGGGATGCGCACGCGGGTGACCATCTTGCGCTGGCCGTTCTTGATCTCGACGACGTCTTCCATCGGAACCTCGACCTGGTAGATGAAATCTTCCATGGCCATCGACTGCTTGCGGTTCTCGATGTTCGACTTCACGCGACGCTCGAAGCCGGCGTAGGAGTGGATGACGAACCACTTGCCGGGCTGGAAGCGGAGTTCCTTGCGGAATTCGGCGTATGGATCTTCGTCGACGGGCTCAGCGGATGCGTCGGCGGCGTCTGCCGCGTCGGCTTCTGCATCGGCGGTGTCAACGCCTCCGTCGACGTCTTCCTCGTCGTCGACGGCTTCGGCGGCAGCCTCTGCCTCGTCGCTCGAGTCGATGTCCAGGGCGTCGTCAACTTCTGAGTCCGCTTCGGGGTCGACCGCGCCGGCGAGGGCGTCGAGTGCGGCGTCGAGGTTGTCCTCAACGCCGACGCTGGGGTCGAACACGTGGACGGCTACCTGTTCGGCGGCTTCCACGGACTCTTCTTCCGCTTCGAGGACGTTGCCTTCCTGTGCTTCGTCGTCGTCGGACGCCTGCTCGGCGGCGGTGGCCCAGTCGGCGTCGTCGTGATTCGTCTCAGTCACTAAATCTCAATCCTTATGTAGTGCGCGGGCACGAAGACGTGTCCCGCGCAGCGTTGCCGTGAATCCTGGCCATGCGGTCTCGCCGCCGGTGGGCGGCAGCCGGTCAGCCGCCTGGTGTTCCGAAGACGTACGTCACGACGAGTGCGAACACCCAGTCGAGGGCGGAAACCAGGGCCATCATGATCGCTACGAAGATCAGGACGACAGCCGTGTAGCTCAGCAGTTCCTTGCGGGTCGGTGTGACCACCTTGCGGAGTTCCGCCATGACCTGCTTCAGGAACAGGGACATCCGTGCGAACGGACCGCGTTTGGCGTCGCGAGCGAGTCGTGCGTCTGCGACGATTTCCTCACTGGGTTCGTCGACAACTTTTCGGGCCACCTGTTACACCTTTCATGGGCCGACGGAAATGCCACCGACTTGCAGGGCGGACAGGACTCGAACCTGCAACCTGCGGTTTTGGAGACCGCTGCTCTACCAATTGAGCCACCACCCTATGCAGCCGGATCACCACGCTCACTCACGCCACCCCCCGAAAAATACTCGAGAAAAAGGCGCAAAAAAGCCTGGCAGATTTCAACTACCTCGATCAAGTCTAGGTCACACCGGCACCACTGTAAAGCTGGGGCCGTCGGTGCGGATGCTGGCCGCGCGGGTGCGGCCACCGTATGCTCGTTCTGTGGCTCACGAACTCAAGCGAATCTCTACCCGGATCGGCTCCATCGCGGAATCGGCGACACTCAAGGTCGACAGCAAGGCCAAGGCTCTCCAGGCGGCCGGTCGACCCGTGATCAGCTTCGCGGCGGGCGAACCGGACTTCCCGACCCCCGCGCACATCGTCGAGGCGGCGCTTCTCGCCGTGCGCGACCCGAAGAACCACAAGTACACGCCGGCCGCCGGTCTGCCCGACCTGCGCGAGGCCGTCGCGTCGAAGACGCTGCGCGATTCCGGCCTCGCGGTCTCCCCCGCCCAGGTGGTCATCACCAACGGCGGCAAGCAGGCCGTCTACCAGGCGTTCGCGACGCTGCTCGACCCGGGCGACGAGGTCATCGTGCCGACCCCGTACTGGACCACCTATCCGGAGTCGATCCGGCTGGCCGGCGGCGTGCAGGTCGACGTCTTCGCCGGCAGCGACCAGGGCTACCTCGTCACCGTCGAGCAGCTCGAGGCCGCCCGCACCGAGCGCACCAAGGTGCTGCTCTTCGTCTCGCCCTCCAACCCGACCGGCGCGGTCTACTCGCCGGAGCAGACGAAGGCGATCGGCGAGTGGGCGGAGGAGCACGGGCTCTGGGTCATCACCGACGAGATCTACCAGAACCTGACCTACGACGGCGTGCGCGCCGTCTCGATCGTCGAGGCCGTTCCCGCCCTCGCCGACCGCACCATCCTCGTGAACGGCGTCGCCAAGACCTACGCGATGACCGGCTGGCGCCTGGGCTGGATGGTCGGCCCGCTCGACGCGATCAAGGCCGCGGCGAACCTGCAGTCCCACCTCACCTCGAACGTGTCCAATGTGTCGCAGCGCGCCGCGATCGCCGCCCTCACCGGCCCGCAGGACGACGCGATCGCGATGCGGGAGGCCTTCGACCGGCGCCGCAGGCTCATCGTCGCCGAGATGAACAAGATCCCCGGCATGGTGACGCCGACGCCCCAGGGCGCTTTCTACGTCTACCCGAACGTGACCGGGCTGCTCGGCCGCACCTGGGGCGGGGTCACGCCGACGACGTCCCTCGAGCTCGCCGACCTGATCCTCGACCAGGCCGAAGTCGCCGCTGTCCCCGGTGAGGCGTTCGGCCCGAGCGGGTACCTGCGCTTCTCCTACGCGCTCGGGGACGACCAGCTGCTGGAAGGCATCCGCCGCCTGCAGCGCCTCTTCGCCTAACGAATTCGACGGAGTTTTTGGGCTTCTGACACGTAAGACGCGTCTTAAACCGGTTCAAAACGCAAAAACTCCGTCGAATTGGTGAGGGTCGGCATCCATCGACCGGTGGATGCCCGGGTCGGCCGGGCGGACGCTTACGTTCCCGGGGCTCCGGTGGGATTCTTTCGGTATGACCACCACACCAGCGCCGCTGAAGAGCTCAGACCCCGTCGTGCGCGTGCGCGACCTGCACAAGTCCTACGGCGCCTTCGAGGCCGTCTCGGGCATCAGCTTCGACATCCGGCCCGGAGAGACCTTCGCGCTCCTCGGCCCGAACGGCGCAGGCAAGAGCACGGTCATCGAGATCCTCGAGGGCTACCGCGACCGCACCAGCGGTGAGGTGAGCGTTCTCGGCACCGATCCGCAGCACGGCGGCCTCGACTGGAAGGCCCGGCTCGGCATCGTGCTGCAGTCAACGGGCGAGAGCGGCAACGTCACGATCGCCGAGCAGCTCGCGCACTTCGCGAGCCTCTACCCGAACCCGCGGGACGTGACGGAGGTGATCGCGGCCGTCGGCCTCGAGGACAAGGCGAAGACCCGCATCAGCCGGCTGTCCGGCGGGCAGCGCCGGCGAGTGGATGTCGCACTCGGCATCATCGGCCGGCCGGAGCTCCTCTTCCTCGACGAACCGACAACGGGGTTCGACCCCGAGGCGCGGCACCAGTTCTGGGACCTCGTGCGCAGCCTGAAGGCGGAGGGCACCACGATCCTGCTCACGACCCACTACCTCGACGAGGCCGCCCAGCTCGGCGACCGTGCCGGCGTGATCACCGGGGGCCGGCTGATCGACATCGGCGCGATCGACGAGATCGGCGGAGCCGAGGCGCGGGTGCCGCTCGTGCGCTGGCGGGATGCCGCCGGGCAGTCGCACGAGATCCGCACCGACCGGCCGGGTCGCGTCGTGGCCGAGCTCGTCGCGGCGAGCGGCGGGCCAGGCGGCGCGGCGGGCGGCGCGGAACCGGCCGAACTCGAGGTGATCCGGCCGAGCCTCGAGGACGTCTACCTCGGGCTCGTGCGCGAGGACCGCGCGGAGAATTCCGACACAGCGAATTCCGGCACATCCACTTCTGACGACAGCACGGAGGTGCTCGCATGACCACGCTCGACACGACCACCGCTACCGGCAGCATCCGCTCGACTCGTCACGGCGTGCTGCGACTCGGCCTCGCCCGGGTGTATTACGAAGCACGCATGTACTTCCGCACCCCGGACAGCGTGTTCTTCACGTTCCTGTTCCCGTTCATCATGCTCGCGATCTTCACCGCCGCTTTCGGCTCGGCCGGCAACATCGGCACCGCACCGGACGGCAGCGGTGGCATCAGCGTCGGCGCGTATTACCTTCCGGGCATGCTTGCGGCGGGGATGCTGCTCTCCGGTGTGCAGAACCTCGCGGTCGACATCGCCGGCGAGAAGAGCGACGGCACCCTCAAGCGGCTCGGCGGCACCCCGTTGTCCCCGCTGAGCTACTTCATCGGCAAGATCGGGATGGTGCTCGTCACCGGCGCGATCCAGGCGGCCCTGCTCATTCTGGTGGCGCGATTCCTCCTCGGCATCGACCTGCCGACAGACCCGGCCGCGTGGCTCACGTTCGCGTGGGTGTTCCTGTTCGGCGTGATCGCCTCCGCGTTCCTCGGCATCGCGCTCTCCGCGTTGCCGCGCTCCGGCAAGAGCGCGACGGCCGTTGTGATCCCGATCGTGCTGATCCTGCAGTTCATCTCGGGGGTCTACCTGCAGTTCTACAACCTCCCCGAGTGGATGCAGAACGTCGCGAGCCTGTTCCCGCTCAAGTGGATGGCCCAGGGCATGCGGTCGGTGTTCCTGCCGGACAGCTTCGCGAGCCTCGAGCAGAACGGGGTCTGGGACCTCCCGCTCGTCGCACTCAACCTCGGCATCTGGCTCGTGGTCGGGCTCGTGCTCAGCCGGGTGACGTTCCGCTGGATCCGCAAGGACAGCTGACCATGGCCGTGTTCCCCGGCCGCGGCCGTCGTGGGAGGCTGGGCGCATGAGGATTCCGGCCATGACGACCCTGCGCTGGTGGGACGTCGCCGTCGGTGGGTCACTGCTCCTGATGGGGGTGCTCGCGGCCTCCGACCAGTACCGGTACGAGCTCGGGCGGATCGGCGCTCTCGCGACGCTCGCCGCGATGGGCGTCGGCTATCTCGCGTTCGGACGCCGCGCGATCGCGTGCCCGAGCGGAGCGACCGGTTCGGCCGCGCTGGCCGCGACCGTCTTCCGCGGAGTCTTGATCGTCGGCGTCGGCGTCGCCGCGGCATTCAACCCGAGTCTCGCGACGCTCCAGGCAATCGCCTTCCCGCTGCTCTGGACGCTGACCGATTCCTTCCTCGTCTCCGTCGCCCTGAGCGCCCTCCTCGCAGCATCGGCGGCGGTCGGGCTCTGGCTGGGCATCGGCGGCACCCCGTCCGCACTGGGGCAGGCGTCTGCCACCGAAGGGATCTCCTTCGTTTTCGCGATCGCGATGGGCGCCTGGATCACCCGCATCGCCCGCGACGGCAACACCCAACGGCGGCTCTACGAGGAGCTCAGCGTCGCCCAGGACGAGCTTGCCGCACTGCACCGGGATGCCGGGAGCGCGGCCGAGCGGGAACGGCTGGCCAGGGAGATCCACGACACGATCGCCCAGAGCCTGACGAGCCTCGTCATGCTCGCCCAGCGCGCGGGGAACGAGCTCGGGCCGGACGCCGGGGCGCGGCCCACCGTCGAGCTCATCGAAGACACCGCCCGGCAGGCCCTGACCGAGGCGCGCACCCTCGTCGCAGCGATGTCGCCCGTACGGGTCGGGGATTCGACCCTCGCCGAGACCCTGCGCCGCCTCGCCGGGCGCTTCGAACGCGAGACTGGAATCCAGGTACGGGTGATCCTCGCGGACACCGGCCTCGACCGGCTCGACGGGCTCGACCGGGAAAACGAGGTCGTGCTGCTCCGCTGCGCCCAGGAAGGCCTCGCGAACGTGCGCAAGCACTCCCGCGCGGGGGCGGCATCCGTTCGCCTCGAGCGGGTGGGCACGGATGCCGTGCTCACCGTGACCGACGACGGTCGCGGCCTCGGCGCCTATGCTCCCGCCCACGAGAACGGGTTCGGCCTCTCCGGGATGCGCGACCGGCTCGCCCTCGTCGGCGGCCGGCTCACGGTCGGGGCCGGCGAGCGCGGAGGCACCGTGCTGCGGGTGACCGTGCCCGCGGCGGGGGCCGAAAGCGCCCACCCCTCCGTCGAATCGGTTCGGGGCGAGAGATGATCCGGGTCATCGTGGCCGACGACCACCCGATCGTGCGCGGCGGCATCGCACTGCTGCTCAGCGCCGCCGGCGATATCGAGGTCGTCGGGCAGGCCGGCAACGGCGAGGAGGCCGTCGCGCTCGCCGCCGCGCTCGACCCCGACCTCGTGCTGATGGACCTGCGGATGCCGCTGCTCGACGGCGTCGCAGCGACCGCGCTCATCGTCGCGGCGAACGAGCGCACGCGCGTGCTGGTGCTCACGACCTACGAGAGCGACGACCAGATCCTCGCGGCGATCGCGGCCGGGGCGAGCGGGTATCTACTGAAGGCCGCGCCCCAGGCGGAGATCATCGAGGGTGTGCGTTCGGTCGCGCGCGGCCAGACGGCGCTCGCCCCGTCGATCGCGGCGATGCTCGTGCACCGGGTGCGCGTGGATGCCGCCCCGACGCCGCGCCTGTCGGCCCGCGAACTCGACGTGCTCCGGCTGGTGTCGGCCGGCGAGAGCAACCCGCAGATCGGCCGCTCCCTGTTCATCAGCGAGGCCACCGTCAAGACGCACCTGCTGCACGCCTTCGAGAAGCTCGCGGTGAGCGACCGGACCCGCGCCGTGACCCGGGCGATGGAACTCGGACTGCTCTAGCCCGGCATCCGCCCGCCGCCGCCCCGACACTCGCCGTTCGCGCCCTTTGTCGCCGGGGCGCCGGGGTCACTCGGCGGAAACGGCGACTCTCGGCGACCGTGCGGGCGGCGGGCGGATGCCGCGCTGGGGCGGCTAGAGCAGCTTGCGCTCGAGCGCCCAGGCGGTGAGTTCGTAGCGGGAGGAGAGCTGCAGCTTGCGGAGCACCGCTGAGACGTGCGTCTCGACGGTTTTCGGCGAGATGAACAGGCTCCCGGCGACCTCCTTGTAGGTGTAGCCGCGGGCGATCAGCCGCATGACCTCCTGCTCCCGCGCGGAAAGCCGGTCGAGTTCTTCCGTCGTCTCTGCGGTCTCGCCGGCGACCGCGCCGAAGGCGTCGAGCACGAAGCCCGCGAGTCGCGGCGAGAACACGGCATCGCCGTCGGCGACCCGGCGCGCGGCCTCGGAGACCTCGGCCCCCGACGAGCTCTTGGTGATGTAACCGCGGGCCCCCGCCCGGATCACCCGGACCACATCGTCTGCCGCGTCGGAGACGCTCAGCGCGAGGAACAGGGTGTGCGGCGCCCGCTGCGCGGCGTCGTGGATGACCTCGCTGCCGCCGCCGCCGCGCCCGCCGGGCAGGTGCACGTCGAGCAGCACCACCCGCGGCTGCAGGGCGACCACGAGTTCGATCGCCTCGTCGACCGTCGCGGCCTCGCCGAGCACGTGGATGTCCGCATCCAGTTCGGCGCGCAGGCCGGAGCGGAAGATCGAGTGGTCGTCGACGATCACGACGGGCAACCCGGCCGGTGGGGCGGGCGCGGCGTGAGGCTCGTTCATCAGCGGCTCCCGTCGACATCCGCTTCGTCTGGCTGCACCGGCTCTTCCCGAACCAATTCGACGGAGATTGTGGCATTTTCGACCCGAATCGGGCCCGTAACGTGCGTTTTCATCAAAAAGTCCGTCGAATTGGTGAGGTCGGGGGCAGCGGATGCCGTGGGCAGGGTCAGCAGGATCTCCGTGCCGGCGCCGCCGGGGCCGGGGCGCACGAGCGCGGTGCCGCCGAGGCGGCGCATCCGCCCGATGACGGACTCGCGGACGCCGTGCCGGTCGTCCGGCACATCCTCGAGCCGGAAGCCCGGTCCGCGGTCGGTCACGCTGAGGCTCACCGCGTTCGCCCCCGTCTCGAGGTAGACAGACACCGGGCCGCCGGAGTGCCGGGCTGCGTTCAGCATGGCCTCGCGCCCCGCGGCGAGCAGCCCCTCCGGTGCTGGGCCGAGGCTCGCGCCGGCGCTCACGATGTCGAACTGCACCGGGAAGTCGGCCTCGAGCTCCGCCGCGATCCGGCGGAGGGCGGTCGGGAGGTCGACGTCGGGGACGCCCTCGGCACCGGCACCGGTGCCGCTGCCGCCCGCACCGGCATCCGCAACAGTGCCGAAGCCGGTCCCTGTCCCGGTGAAGAGCCACTCGCGCAGCTCGCGTTCCTGGGCGCGGGCGAGCCGGGCCGCGTCGCTCTGCGGTCCGGCCTTCTGCTGGATCAGTGCGAGCGTCTGCAGCACCGAGTCGTGCAGGTGCGCGGCGATCTCGGCGCGTTCGGCCTCGCGGGCCCGCCCGGCGCGTTCGTCGGCGAGGTCGCGGGAGAGCCGCACAAGCCAGGGCGCGATCACGACGACGACGCCGAGCAGCACCGAAGCGGATGCGATCACGACCGTCCACCCATCCGGGCTGTCACTCGTCACGAAGAACAGCAGGATGCCGACCGCGACGAGCACGAGGGCGCCGAGCGCGCGCACGAGCAGCGCGGAGGAGTGCTGCTCCGAACCACCGCGGATGTCCGCGAACTGCCGCCAGGCGAGAGCGGTCCCCGAGAGCACGACGATCGCGGGGATGACGACGGCGAGCGGGATGTCGGCGCCGAGCCGGCTTGCGACGAGGGTGAGCCCGGCGGCGAGGAGGGCCAGCCCGAGCAAGATCTCCGTGATCGGGGCCGACCGGGCCGAGGACGCGGCGGCGGCGGCTCGCTCGGCCGCGGCATCCGCCGGCTCGCCCGGGCCGAAGCCGTGGCCGGAGCCGGAAGAGCCGGCGTACCCGGGCGCCGGGCGCGCGAGACTCGCCTTGGGGAGTTCGCCCGTCCCGAACCTGGCCGGGTTCGCTGACTCTGTCGGGGTCGTCACCCAGAGCCAGGCGTAGAGCAGCGCGCCGGCCCCGCCGGCGAGGACGAGCAGCAGAGTCGCGGATCGCACCACAGTGACGGACAACCCGGTGTGCTCAGCGAACCCCGCGCAGACGCCGGCGATGATCCGCTGGCGCGGCCGGGTCATCCGCTCGGTTCTCATGTCTTCATCCAAGCACCCCGAAGGCCGCCCCGATCCGGTGCGGTCAGATCTCAGGGTCCGTTCAGGGTTCTCCCCCATAGCAACGCGCCGGCGCGAGTGGTTGAGTCGAGTTATGACCGATCAACCGCGTAATCCGACATACCCGGCCGGCCCGGGCCCGTCGGGTCCAGACCAGCTCACCCGTTTCTTCGACTGGATCCGCCGCAGCGGCATGGTCCGCGGCGCAGACCGTTGGTTCGCCGGGGTCTGCGGCGCCATCGCCGGCCGCACCGGCCTCGACCCGATGATCGTGCGCGGCATCGCGTTCGTGCTCGCCGTGCTCGGGGCGCCCGTGCTCTTCGTCTATGCGGTGGGCTGGGCGCTGCTCCCCAACGCGCTCGGCCGCATCCACGCCGAAGAGGCGCTCCGCGGCCGCTTCGAGCCCGCCATGATCGGGATCGGCGCCGTTCTCCTGCTCACCATCGTGCCGTTCACGCGCGGTTTCTGGTGGGACGGCCCACCCGCTGCCTGGGGCATGCCCGGCTGGCTGAGCACCTCGCTGAGCGCAGCCTGGGGCCTCGCGGTCCTTGCCGGCATCGTCTGGCTCGTGCTCTATCTCGTGCGCCGCGGTCCGGGCGGCGGTTCCGGCGGCGGAAACAGCGGCGGCTACGGTTCCGGCGGTGGTTCCGGGTACAGTCCCGGTCCGGGTTCTGGTTCGGGTTCCGGCGAGCGCCCGCGTCCCACCTCGGGTTACGGCTCGGCAGCGGATGCCGGTGCGACCCCGCCAGCGCCCGGTGCACCCCCTGCACCTCTCGCTCCGCCCGCGCCCGGGGGCACGACCTCCGCGGGCACGGCCGGCCCGGCCGCGTCCGCCGGCTTCAACGCACCGACCGGGTCCGCGAGCACCTCCGGTCCGGCAGCGGCGGCCGGCTTCGCACCGCAATCGTCGTGGACGGCGTCACCATCCGCAACCGAGAACCCGTACCAGGCCGACTACCGCAACCGGAACGGGATCCCGCCGGCGGCGCCGGGGACGTACCCGGCGGCATCCGCTTACCCGGGCGGCCCGGGCACTCCCGCGACCGCCGCGTACGCAGCGAACGCCGCGAGCGCGACGGCCGCGAACCAGGCCTGGCAGGAGCAGAACCGGGTGCGCTCCGAACAGAACCGTGCCTGGCGCGAGCAGAACCTCGACTGGCAGGAGCGCCAGCGCCAGCGTCAGGCCGAACGCTCCGCCTGGCGCCGCGGCCGCCGCCCGAGTGCCGCCCTCTCGGCGATCGCCCTCGGGTTCGCGCTGCTCGCCGGGGCGATCGTCGCATTCCTCTATGCGCACGGGGTCTGGTCGAACTCCGCGTTCGTGCTCGGCCTCGCCGTCGCCCTCGGCGTCGCGGCGATCGGGATGATCGTGTCCGGAATCCGCGGGCGCGAGAGCGGGGCGCTCGGCGGGCTCGCGTTCCTCGCGGCGCTCACCCTCGTCGCCCTCGGCTGGATGCCGCAGGGCACCCAGTTCGCCTTCGCCGGCACGCACGACTGGGCCGTGCCGTCCTCCTCCGCCGGGGCTCCCCCCGGCTACGCGATGTTCGCAGGTACGCCGACCGTCGACCTCACCGCCCTCGACAATGCCCCGGCACGGGACGCCCGCACGATCGACGTGTGGCTCGGATTCGGCGTGACGACGCTCGAGCTGCCGAGCGACCGGCCCGTCGAGGTCGAGGTCAACCTCCTCGCCGGCATCGTGACGACGGGCGGGGAATCACGCGACCCCCAGCGCGCCGGCGTCTTCATCCGCGACGTGCGCACCGTCAACGGCACGGATGCCCGGGCCGTCACCCACGTTCGGGTCTGGTCGTTCGCCGGCCAGGTCGACCTCACCCAGTCCGGCGCCCGCGTCGGCACTGCACGCTAGGAGTCCGCCATGACCGATCCCGTCACCCCGCCCACCGGCTCTGGCCGTCCCGCCGATCCCGAAGTGTCGGCCGCGACCGCCTCCGGCTCCGGCTCCGGCTCCGGCTCCGGCTCCGCAGGCTCCCCCGATATCGCCGAATCGACCGAATCCGCCGCAGCCGCGACCGTCGAATCGTCAGAGTCCACCGCGGCCGCCGAGACTGCCGTGCTCCCCGTCAACGCGACCATTCCATTCCCGATCTCGGAGGCCGATACGGAAGTACTCCCGTTCGAGTCCGGCTCCGCCGCATCCGGACCGACGACCTCAGCCGATTCGACCGAGACCGCCGTCTTGCCAGTCGAGGCCGCCACGCCGCCTGCCCGATCATCTGCGGATACCGCCGTCCTGCGAGCTGAGTCACCGACCCCCTCGGGGGCATCGACGGCGAACACCGCGGTCCTGCCGGCCGACGTCACGGCCGCATCGACCGCGGAGACCGATGTGCTCCCGTTCGGGACGATGGACCGTTCAGGCCTCGCCGAAACCGAAGTGCCTCCGGTCGAGCCGGTCATTCCGGAGTTCACTGCTTTCGCCGCGCCGCGGGAACCCGCTGTACCCCTGGCCCCGAGCGCCGCTGCGGGTGCGAGCGCGGGTGCGACCCCTCCGTCCGGATCGCCGACGCCGCCGCCCGCACCTCCGGCACCGACCGCGCCCACTTACGCGGCTCCGGGCGCGAGCGCCCCGGAGACGTGGCCGACGGCGCCGGCGCGGCGGCGGCATCCGCTCTTCGGCACGATCTTCTGGGGAACGGTGATGCTCGCCTTCTCGGGCTTCATCATCTACCGCACGCTCGTGCCCGGCGAGACCGACCCCGCGCTCTGGCTGCTCGGCGGCGTGATCCTGATGGGACTCGTGCTCATCGTCGCGGGGATCGCCGCGGCGGCTCGTCGCGCGACCTGACCGGCCGCCGCATCGGTCCGACGGCGTCGCGCTATCGCTGCGCGGAGCGAGCGCAGGAGTTGCGCCGTAACGCGGGTGTTGCGCCCGGCAGGACCCAAGGAACAGGCCGGGGCAGCGAGCCCCGGGCAACTCGGCCGTCGGTTGAGCGCCCCTCCCCGTCCCGCGCGCCAGTTCCGCCGCTACGCTGCCGGCATGCCTGGCGCGGAGCGGCGCAATTGGCGCGTGAAAGCGGATGCCGGGAGGCGGGAGGCAGCGAAACCGCGAAACCAGAGCTACAGGCCGAGGCCGACGAGCACGGGCTCCGGCTGCAGGATGACGCCGAACTCCGCCTGCACGCGCTGCTGCACGAAGCGGGCGAGCTGGGCGATCTCCTCGCCGCTCGCGCCGCCGGTATTCGTCAGGGCGAGGGTGTGCTTGCTCGACACCGCGGCACGGGACCCGGGCAACCGGAAGCCGCGGGAGACACCGGCATGCTCGATGAGCCAGGCCGCGCTGAGCTTGACGAGCGGGACCACCGGGACCGCGCCGGGCACGGGGCCGATTCCGTAATAGTCCTCGAGCGGGATCACCCGGTCGGGCAGCTCGGGGTCATTCAGCGGCCAGCGCGGCGCGGACTCCGGCAGGGTCCGCGAGAAGCTCAGGGAGACGATCGGGTTCGTGAAGAACGAGCCGGCGCTCGTCGCATCCGGATCGCCCGGGTTGAGCAGCATCCCCTTCGCGGCACGCAACCGCAGCACGGTCGTGCGCACGTCCGCGAGCGGCACCCGGTCGCCGAGGTGCACGCCGAGGGCGTCCGCGAGCTGGGGGAAGACAAGGGGCCGACTGAGCGCCCCTCCGAGAACGGATGCCTCGGCCGCGGTATCCCACAGCTCCAGTTCCACCGCCACGACGAGGCCACGGAGCCCGTGCTTGAGCAGGGAGGTGCGGTACCCGAGTTCGAGTTCGGCGGCGGGGATGCGGCGCCGTTCGCCGCTCTCGTAGTCGAGGAAGTCGATCGCGACGAGGCTGTTGGCAAGTTCCTGGCCGTATGCGCCGATGTTCTGCACGGGCGCGGCCCCGGTCGAGCCGGGGATTCCGGAGAGGGCTTCGATCCCCGACCAGCCCTGCGCGACGGTGTGGGCGACAAGATCGTCCCACGGTTCGCCGGCCTGCACGCGCAGGACCACGCGGTCGGCGGAGCGCTCGACCGTGATGCCGCGGGTCAGTACCCGCACGACGGTACCGTCGAATTCGGTGTCCGCCGCGACGGTGTTCGAGCCGCCGCCGAGCAGCAGCCAGTCCTCGCCCGACGCCCAGACATCCAGGGCGGTGTCGACGAGGTCGTCCTCTGTCTCCGCAGCAAGCAACAACCGGGGTCGCCCGCCGGTTCGGATCGTGGTGAGTTCGGCGAACGTCGTCGGCGCGGCATCCGCCGGCTCGGCGCCGGCCCCCGCGCTCGCGTCAGAGACCGGCATAGCAGCAGCAGAACCAGCGTCAGTCATGGGCACTTAGGCGAGCGAGACGCGTGCCTGCGCCTTGCCGAGGACGGTCTGGCCGTTCGCGGTGACCGTGAGGTCGATGCGCACGATGCCGGCATCCGCTTCGATGCGGCCGACCTTCGCAATCACGGACACGACGGCGCCGAGCACGGGGTCGACGAGCACCGGGCGGGTGAAGCGCACCTGGTAGTCGACGACGCGGGCGGGGTCGCCGGCCCAGTCGACGACCGGCTGCACGGCGAGGCCCATCGTCAGCATCCCGTGGGCGAGCACGCCGGGCAGGCCGACAGAGACGGCGACGTCGTCCCGGTAGTGAATGGCGTTGAAGTCACCGGATGCCCCGGCATACCGCACGAGGGAATCGCGCGTCAGCGGGAAGAGGCCGGTGGCGACGATCTGGCCGAGGGTGAGCTCATCGAGTGCCGGCGTGGCCGCGGGTTCCTGGGTCATTCGTCTCCCCTGACGACGAGGGTGGATGTCGCGGTGACGACGTGGGCGCCGGTCGCGTCGACGACGCGGGATTCCGCGGTGACCATCGAGTGGCCGCCGAGGCTCTTGACACTCGCGACGGAGAGGGTCGCTGTCAGTTCGTCGCCGGCGACGATCGGACGGCTGAACGTGAAGCGCTGCTCGCCGTGGACCACGCGGCTGAAGTCGATCCCGCCGTCGGGCTCGGCGAGGAGCTGGGCGAGGGTGGCTTCCTGGACGACGACCGCGAAGGTCGGCGGGGCGACGACGTCGGCGTATCCGGCCGCACGGGCGGCCGCCGGGTCGTGGTTGATCGGGTTGCGCGCGAAGACGGCACGGGAGAACTCCCGCACCTTCTCCCGACCGACGAGATAAGGGGCGACGGGCGGGAAGACCCGGCCCTGCAGTTCGGGGTTGACAGACACAGGAGGAGTTTACCGGGCAGACTGGATCAGTGGAATTTGAACGCGTACGCCTGACCGACCCCGATGTGGTCGCCCTCCTTGTCGACCTGAGCCGCGAGTATGTGCTGCGCTACGGCGGCGGCGACGATGTTCTCGACGACGATGCCGCGGACTTCGAGGCTCCCCGGGGCGGCTTCATCGTGCTGCGTGACGGGGGCGTGACCGTCGCGGGCGGCGGC
>NZ_JASJVI010000039.1:0-34524 GCF_035019865.1 Cryobacterium sp. 10I5 | reverse complement strand
TGCCCACGTCGCCGCCGGAGACGACCTCGCTCGCGAGCTGGCCGACGACCTGGCCGAGCTGCATGGCGAAGAGGGTGCCGCCGATGCTGCGCATCATCTTGCTCGCACCGGCCATCATGCCCTTGAGTTCTTCGGGGGCCTGGTCGGTGAGCACCTTGGTCAGGGAGTCGGAGATGCTGTTCGCCACCGGCTCCGCCAACTGGGTCCAGACCGGCATTGATTCGGTGACCCACTCCTTGCGGGTGAGGAGCCGAGGGACGACCGTGAGTTCGGCGATGTCGGTCACCTCGTCGAGCCAGAGCGCTGCAATATGGAACGCCTCGTCGAGGGCGGCGTGCTCGGCGGGGGTGACGGCGACCTGACCCTCGGCCGCCTTGTTCTGGCCCTGCGTGAGTGCTGCGTCCCAGCTGATGCCGCCGTCGCCGTTGCCGCGGAGGGCGCCCTGCAACTGCTGCATGAGAGCGTTGATGCTGGCCGGGTCTGCCGGCAGGCCGGCCGCCCCGGCGAGCTGGCTCGGATCGATGGAGGACTTGCCCGACAGGATGTCGCGCAACATGTCCCGGAATTCGTCTTCCGGGTTGGGACCCTCGTCGGGTCGGGAGTCGTCGGGCACTTCAGGCACCTCTCAGTCGCTTGCTTCTACGCTAGTCCGAGACGCCCGGCCCGAACTGGGAAATGACCTACGCTGAGAGGTCTGGTGTCCGCTTGCCGCGAACGCCCGGCACAACCTGGAAGGAGCCCGGTGGCCCTCTTCACCGACGACCCGACGCCACTCGACTCCGGCACCACCTGGGAGAAGCGCTCGCCTCGCTCCCGGCGGGCAGTCAAGGCCGGCTGGATCGTGCTCAGCATCGCCCTCGCCTGCGGCATCGTCCTCGGTGTCACCCCGGCCCCGTACGTCATCGAGAAGCCAGGCCCCGTCTACAACACGATCGGCTCCACGATCTCACAGGACGGCGCTGACCGGCCCCTGATCACCATCGACGGCGCGGAGACCTTCCCGACCGACGGAACGCTCGACATGCTCACGGTGTCCCTCGTCGGCAACCCGGACAACCGCCCGAGCTGGCTCAAGGTCGCCGGCGCCTGGCTGGACTCCAGCCAGGCCGTCATCCCGATCGAGGCGGCGTTCCCCTCGAACACCACGACGCAGCAGCGCGATGAGGAGAACACCGCGCAGATGGTCAACTCCCAGCAGGATGCGATCGCAGCGGCCCTGACCAACCTCGGCTACACCTACCCGACGATCGTCTCCGTGGTGTCGCTGCCCGATGGTTCGCCGGCAACGGGCGTCCTCAAGGCCGACGACCAGATCGCCACCGTCAACGGCGCCGCCATCACCGACATCGCCTCTCTCCGTGCCGCACTCACGGCCAACGGCGCCGGAGTCCCCGCCACCGTCGGCATCGTCCGCGGCGGCGTCGCGCAGGACCTCGCCGTCACCCCCGTCGATTCAGACGGTTCCGCGATCATCGGGATCAACGTCAAGACGGAGTACAAGTTCCCGTTCACGGTCACGATCCAGCTCGACCAGGTCGGCGGCCCGAGCGCCGGCATGATGTTCGCGCTCGGCATCATCGACAAGCTCACTCCCGGGCTCCTCCAGGGCGGCGAGAACGTCGCAGGCACCGGCACGATCGACCAGGCCGGCACGGTGGGCCCGATCGGCGGCATCCGCCAGAAACTCGCCGGTGCCCGCAGCGCCGGAGCGGACTGGTTCCTGGCCCCCGCGGACGATTGCGACGAGGTGACCGGCCACATCCCGGACGGTCTCACGGTCTTCTCGGTCACGACCCTCGACCAGGCGCTCACGGCGCTGAACGCAGTCAAGACCGGGGCCGATACGAGCGCACTCCCGCACTGTCCCGTGAAGTAACGGGCCTACTCCAGCCGCCTTGCAGCGAACTCGGAGCCGGCTTGGGGCCAGCTGGCAGGCCTGCTCCCAGAACGCCTGTCTAGAATGAGGCCTGACCGCCGATTTACAGACCAAGAGGCCCATTCGTGACGTCACAATCCACCGGAAACGCTCCTCGCAGGAGTCGTGCCCCCCTCGCCATTACGGCCGCCATCATCGCGGGGCTGGTGATTCTGTTCTTTGTGTTCGCCGGCCTCTACGCCGACGTGCTCTGGTTCAACCAGCTCGGTTTCCTGAGCGTGCTGACCACCCAGTGGGCGGCAGGTGCCTCCCTCTTCTTCGTCGGCTTCCTCGCCATGGCGATCCCGGTCTTCGTCAGCATCCAGATCGCCTACCGGATGCGTCCCGTCTACGCGAAGCTCAATTCGCAGCTCGACCGGTACCAGCAGGTCATCGAGCCGCTCCGCCGCCTCGCCATGTACGGCATCCCCGCGCTCCTCGGCCTGTTCGCCGGCGTCGCCGCCGCCACCCGCTGGCAGGTCGTGCTGATGTGGCTGAACCGCACCGACACCGGCACCACTGACCCGCAGTTCCACCTCGACGTGTCGTTCTACCTGTTCGACCTGCCCTTCTTCCAGGCGTTCCTGGGCTTCGCCTCCGCCGTCGTGCTCATCTCGGCGATCGTCGCGATCGCAACCACCTACCTGTACGGCTCGATCCGGGTCAGCGGCAGGGAGATCCTCGTCTCCAAGGCCGCTCGCGTCCAGATCGCCGTCACCGCGAGCCTCTACCTCGTCCTGCAGGCCCTCAGCATCTGGCTCGACCAGTACTCGACGCTCACCACCACGAACGACCTGATCACCGGTGCCGGCTACACCGACACCCACGCCACCATCCCCGGCCGGGCCATCCTCGCCGGGATCGCGGCCGTCGTCGCGATCCTCTTCCTCGTCACGGCCATCATCGGACGCTGGCGCCTCCCCGTCATCGGCACGGCGCTCCTCATCGTGACGAGCCTCCTGCTCGGCTCCCTCTACCCGTGGGTCGTGCAGCGCTTCCAGGTCGACCCGAGCGCCAAGTCCCTCGAAGCCGAATACATCCAACGGAACATCGACCTCACCCGGAACGCATACGACCTCTCCGGTGTCACCGAGGTCCCGTACAACGCGACCACGACCGCAGAGCCCGGGGCCCTCCGGGCGGATGCGACGACGACCGCCAACATCCGGATCCTCGACCCCGCCCTCGTGAGCGACGCCTTCTCGCAGCTCGAGCAGTTCAAGCAGTACTACCAGTTCCCGAAGAACCTCGACGTCGACCGGTACACGATCGACGGCAAGTCGCAGGACACCGTCGTCTCCGTGCGTGACCTCAAGCTGTCCGGGCTCAACGCCGGCAACACCTGGGTCAACTCGACCATCGTCTACACCCACGGTTATGGCGTCGTCGCGGCATACGGCAACCAGAGGTCGGCCGACGGCCAGCCCGTGTTCCTCGAGTCGGGCATCCCCACCACCGGATCGCTCGGCACCTACGAGCCCCGGATCTACTTCGGCGAGAACTCGCCGCCGTACTCGATCGTCGGCGCTGCCGCCGGCACCACGCCCGTCGAGCTGGACTATCCGTCCGGCACCGACGGCGCCCAGCAGACGTACACGACGTTCACCGGCAACGGCGGACCGAAGCTCGACAACGCGTTCAACAAGCTCATCTATGCGCTCAAGTTCCAGTCCGAGCAGATCTTCCTGGCCAACGACGTCAACGACCAGTCGCAGATCCTCTACGACCGCGACCCCGTCACCCGCGTTCAGAAGGTCGCCCCGTACCTGACACTCGACTCCTCCGCATACCCCTCCGTCGTCGACGGCCGGGTGAAGTGGATCGTCGACGGCTACACGACGAGCGCCGACTATCCATATTCGACGCCCGTCGGCCTCAGCGACGCCATCACGGACACCGAGACACCCGCCCAGCCGTTCGCGCTCGACAAGATTAACTACATGCGCAACTCGGTCAAGGCAACGGTCGACGCCTACGACGGCTCGGTCACCCTTTACGCCTGGGACACCACGGACCCGATCCTGAAGACCTGGCAGAAGATCTTCCCGACCACGGTCAAGCCGATGAGTGACATGAGCGGCCAGCTGATGAGTCACGTCCGGTACCCGGCCGACCTCTTCAAGGTGCAGCGCCACATTCTCAGCCAGTACCACGTGACCGACCCCGGCTCGTTCTACTCGCACGACGACGCGTGGACCACGCCGAACGACCCGGTGTCGCCGACGACGAACACGACCCTCCAGCCGCCGTACTACCTGACCATGCAGGTACCCGGCTCGAAGAAGCCGGCGTTCACGCTGTACTCGACCTTCATCCCCGACGCGACGGGCACCACGAGCCGGAACGTGCTCACCGGCTACCTCGCCGTCGACTCGGATGCCGGCGACACCAACGGGGTCAGGTCGGCGGAGTACGGAAAACTCCGCCTGCTCACCCTGCCCAAGGCCAATACCGTGCCTGGCCCCGGCCAGGTGCAGGCGAAGTTCAACGCCGACCCGACAGTATCGACCCAGCTCAACCTGTTGAAGCAGGGCCAGTCGAAGGTACTGAACGGCAACCTGCTGACGCTGCCGGTCGGTGGCGGGCTGTTGTACGTGCAGCCGGTCTACGTGCAGTCGACGGGTGAGACCAGCTACCCGCTGCTGCAGAAGGTTCTCGTGGCCTTCGGAGACCAGATCGCCTTCGAGGACACCCTGAACAAGGCGCTCGACGTGCTCTTCGGCGGCAGTTCGGGCGCTCAGGCAGGGGACACCTCGGTGCCGACGACCGGAACGACGACGCCGACGACCGGGGGCACGACGACACCCTCGACGACGACGGGCAACCCGGCAACGGATGCCCAGCTCCAGGCGCTCCTGGCCGTCGCCAAGCAGGCCATCGCGGACAAGCAGGCGGCACTCACCGCCGGCGACTTCGCGGCATACGGCGTAGCGGACAAGAAGCTCTCCGACACGGTCGCGAGCATGCTGTCCCTCCTCGGCAAGTAGCAGGCACCAGCACCAACGGCACGCACTGACGGTCGGCTCCCCTCCGGGAGCCGGCCGTCAGTGCGTGAAGCACAACGCACGCGTGCCGCGGCTGAACCCGGGCAGCATGCACGCCGCCGCGTGGTTCGACTGGGCCTCAAGGCTGTGATAAGCTACTTTTTGTAGCGCGGGGTGGAGCAGTTCGGTAGCTCGCTGGGCTCATAACCCAGAGGTCGTAGGTTCAAATCCTGCCCCCGCAACAGATGCCCCCGGAACCATATGGTTCCGGGGGCTTTTTTCTTGCCCGGGCCCGGTAGCCTCGGTGGATGACCAGCCGCACGATCCCGCCTCTGCCTCCTGCCGAGCCAGGAAGCGCCGGAATGTTCACAATCGACAGGGACGATCCCTCGCGACCCGACGTCCATCGGCTCCTCACTGAGCACCTGGCGGACATGTTTGCCTCCTCGCCGGCGGAAAGTGTCCACGCCCTCGACCTCGAAGCCCTGTCTGCCCCGGAGATCAGATTCTGGACCGCGCGGGAGGGCCGCACCCTTGTCGGCTGCGGAGCCATCAAGGAACTGACCACCGACCACGCCGAGCTCAAGTCCATGCGCACAACGCAGGAGGCGCGCGGCCGCGGCGTGGCCGCCAGACTCCTCTCGCACATCCTCGACGACGCACGCCACCGGGGCATCGGACGCGTCAGCCTGGAGACGGGAACCCAGGACTATTTCGCTCCGGCCCGCCGGCTCTACCGGCGCAGCGGCTTCAGCGAATGCCCGCCCTTCGCCGGGTACGCCCTCGACCCCAACAGCATCTTCCTGACCATTCTGCTTGCGGCGACTGCGCGGTGACGCGCGCGGTGCCGACCTCTGGCCGGGCAAGGCCGGAAGGTCGGTGTAGGTCGAAAATGGGTATTTGACCGGCAAATCTGTGACTTCAATCACCGTACCGGTCAATGCCGGATACGCCGAAGAGTTTCGCTAGACTCACTCACGATGCACCGTGCATACAGTGGCGGTCATTCCAAGTGGGGAACGGCAGGCACTGTATGGCAAACGACGGACAATTGCGGAAAAATGAACGCGGCGCCGGTGTGCCGGTCCGGCATGGACGGCTCGGCCGCCGCGGTCCTGTGCGCTCCATAGGACGGTTTCTTGCGTTCGCTGTCGTGGTGCTCACGGTCAGCACAGGCACGGTCGTCGCCGTAGCCGCCTGGGATGTTGCCAGCAGCGTGAAACCCGGAATCCACCTTGCCCACAACGCGGATACGCCAGGCACGACGGCTTCGGGTGCGGACGTGGCCGCGATCACCGGTGGGGTCAACCTTCTCCTGACCGGCACGGACACCCGCACGGGGCAGGGCGGGGCATACGCAACGAGTGCGGAACTGGAGGCAAGCTCCGGCGCCGGCAGCAACGACGTCACGATGCTGCTGCACATCGCCGAGAACCACCAGAGCGTGAGCGTGATCAGTTTCCCCAGAGACCTGATGATCCCTGTTCCGGAGTGCCCGAAAGCGGACGGGTCGACAGCGTCTGCGTCGAGTCGGGTGATGATGAACACGACCCTCGCGCGCGGCGGGCTCTCGTGTGTTGTCTCGACGATCGAAAAGCTCACCGGGCTCCGGATCCCCTTCGCCGCGCAGATCAGCTTCAATGGCGTCACGGCGATGTCCAACGCCGTCGGTGGCGTCACGGTCTGCATCGCGTCGCCGATCAACGATCTCAATACCAACCCGCCCCTGCACCTGGCTGCCGGCCAACGAACCATTGTGGGCGACGAGGCCCTCTCATTCCTGCGGAGCCGGCACGGTGTCGGCGACGGCAGCGACCTGGGCCGAATCAGCAACCAGCAAGTGTTCATGGCCGCCCTGGCCCGGAAGGTCGAGAGCGGCGGAGTGCTGGGAAACCCGGTCACACTGTTTTCCTTGGCGAAAGCAGCCACGAGCAATATGGTCCTGTCCGACACGCTCACAAATCCGACGACGCTGGTCCAGATCGCCCTCGCACTCAAGGACACGGGACTGGCGAACATGGTGTTCCTGCAGTACCCGACGGTTGCCGATCCTCGGGACGTCGACCGGGTTGTGCCGCAGTCGAGCGGGGCCGAGCTGGTCAACGCGGCACTCGTCGCCGATCAGCCCATCGTCCTCAGCGGCCTGCCGGGCAGGGCGGCCGTCCTCGACCCCTCCGCTACGCCCGCACCTGCCCCAGCGGCACCAGCGAGCCCATCACCCTCGGCATCAGTCCCTGCAACCACTGCGGGGCCCGCGCCAACGCCCACGCCGACAGGTGCGGTACTGCCCGCGAGCGTGACAGGGCAAACCGCTGCGGAGCAGACCTGCAGCAAAGGCAGCTAGATGATCGCTCACGGGACTGAAGCGGGGTTCAATGCCTTCAGGGCCCTTGCCGACGCCCACGCCGACCGGTGCTGTGCTGCCCGCGAGCGCGACAGGTCAAACCGCTGCCGAGCATATGCAGCAAGGACGACTAGTCGCCAGGTCGAAGTCGACAGTCACGCGGCGGCGACAGACTCACTCGGCGGGAGGTCGATTCGCGTCGGCAAATTCCGAGGCGAATGCCGGCACGAACGCAAGCATCATGGGGTTGATCAAGTAGTAAAGCACCCCGTCGCGCCAGGCGAATCCACTGCCCGCCCCTGGGACGTCGGTGGGCTTTGAGAAATACACCCAGCCTGCGATTCCGAAATCATCGCTAGGCACATGCCCCTCGGTAGCAAACTCAGTTTGGATTGAATCCCACTGGCCCTTGTTCGTGGCAAGCTGGCCAATAATCACGGCGCCGTCGATAACTTCAGCGCCGTGGACGCTGGCACCGCACGCGATGCCGTCCGTGACCATCCTGTCGACGAGTGGGCTGACGGCGTCAGGCTCCTTCGCCTCAACGTGAACAAGGCGTCCACCCGACCCGATGATGTCCGCCGCAACTCTCGGGGGCACAATCTCGTCACAACTTGTGAGCGCGCTACGGGTGTCGATGGTTGACTGATTATGTGCCGCGCATCCAGAAGCACCCGCTCCGAGCACCAAGACAAGTGCGGTAGCGAGACACGCCCGTGCAGCTGTCCCCATGACCGTGATCCTATCTCGTCTCATCAGTTCGCCTGGTCGGCGAGGTCGCGGCGGGGGATCGGGACGACGCTGTGAGAGTGTGCTGATCTGACATGGCTGTACCTGAGGCTGTGTTCGGGATGCGAGTGGATTTTGACGTCGCCCGATGGCCCGTAACGGCGCCGTCTAGCGTGCCTGATCGATGATGGCCGTCGCGATCGCCGTCGGGTCGGTCGAGCCCAAGGCGACATAGATGGCGTCTGCACTCAGACTGAACCACAGGTCGCAGAAGGTCCGGACGGAGGAACAGGCGGAGACGGTCATCTCGGTGCCCGTCTGGTTCGGGAGCGGAGCGGCGTGCAGAGTGCTGTCGGGCGCCAGGCCCGCAGCAATTCGATCAACGATGGCCGCGTTGTTGGTGAGGAGGTCGAAGTCCGCGAGTGCGGAACTGTCCGTCCCCGCGGTGCAGTGCACAATTCCTGCCTGGCGGAGCGCCGTGCTCTCGAGCGAAACAACCTGATTGGGCCTCGGAGCATCGCTGGCGTAGTCGCCGATGCTCGGCACGCCCAGGGCCTGGGCTAGAGCATGCGCCTTGAGGAAACTGGAACAGGGCTCGACTTCGGGGCTTGACGTGCGGGCGGGGGTTGCGGGCCAGTCAAACTGCGCCGTCGTGGCCTCTTGCACGGTAGTGAAGAGCGCGGTGGCTGCGGGGGCGAGTTTGGCGAAGACATCGTCTTCGGTTGTTCCGACGAGACTGTCCCCGACGCCGAACCCAGGGTCATGCACGGTGATGCTCACCCAGGCGCTGCCGACCGGCGCCGTTGCGTCGCAGCCGCCGTCGCCACAGGAATGAACGCCGTTGAACCCGGCAAACGCCGTCGTGGAGGGCCCGCCAGGCCCATCGCCGGTCGTGTACGACCTCCAGGCCGTTGCGGCACCGGGAAGGATCTCAACGTCCAACCAAGGCACTCCGGGCTGGCCAGGGAATTTCGAATAGGTTCCGTGTGAACCGTCCGCGAGCCACGCGCACCGAACTCCGCCCGCCAGAGTCGAAGCAAAATCGGCCGGAACGGGATTCGACAAGAGCGTGGAAAAGTCGGCGGGCGCTGATGGCGACGCGAGCGCAGTGCTCGCATCGGCCGATGACACCAGATCGGAACACGTCAGGGGCGAATGGCCCAGTGAGACGGGCGTTGGCGAAACGACGGGTGTCGGGCCCGCGAAATCAGTCGGCGAGGGGCCGGGAAGCGCCGAGGAACACCCAGACAAGGCCAGAACAGCAACCGCGGCAGTCAGAGCCGCCCCCCAAGACAGTTTCATAACCCGACGCTATCAGGCACTTAACCCAGTTGAGCCCAATAAACCGCAGATGAATCCGGCTCACTCGACAACGAGCCGAACCCCGGGTATCGGCCATCGGCCGGTAGTCGGTCAGTGGATGGCGGCGAGCAGAATGCCGACGCCGACGAAAAGAACACCGAAGATGCGGTTCAGCACCCGCTGACCCCGCGCATCCCTCGTGAAGCGCTGGAATGACCGGGCCGTTCCCGCGAAGAAGAGCCACATCACGAGCACGTCGATCACGATCACCGTGGCAGCAGCGATCAGGTACTGCGGCAGCACGGGACGATCGAGCCGGATGAACTGGGGGAGGAACGCGAGGAAGAAGACGATCGCCTTCGGATTCAACAGGTTGACCCAGAGGCCGCGACGGAACATCGACCAGCGTGGCTCGTCCCGGAGCGCCTGGGCGCTCTCGGCGTCCAGGCTCGGCCTGGCCAGGAACTGCCGGATGCCCAGATAAACGAGGTAGGCGGCGCCCGCGTACCGGATGATGTTGAAGGCGACGGGCGAATTGGCGACGAGCAGCCCCACCCCAAGGGCAACGATCGTGATGTGTACGACGAGCGCAGCCTGCTGGCCGAGGATGCCCCAGATGGAGCGGCGGAACCCGGAATTGAGGGCGTTGCTCATGGTGTTGATCGCCCCAGCACCGGGCGTGAAACTGATCAGAGCTCCCGCACCGACGAGGGCCAGCCAGAGGGAGAATTGCACCGCTCCAGCCTAGGGCCTGCCCGATCCCGTGGATTCCGGCGGGTTGTGTCAGAATCGACGCGTTCCCCGACGTCGTCGTCCGAGAGAGATGAGTGCCATGAGCGAAGTACCCGTTGTCCCGCACTGGATCGATGGCGCCGAGCGCGCCGGCGTGTCCGGCCGTACCTCTCCCGTCTTCGACCCGGCCCTCGGCACCGTCACGAAGAACGTCCCCCTCGCCGACGCCGGCGAGATCGAGGCCGCGGTCGCATCCGCCAAGGCCGCGTTCCCCGCCTGGCGCGACCTGTCGATCGCGAAGCGGCAGTCGATCATCTTCACCTTCCGCGAACTGCTCAACGCCCGCAAGGGTGAGCTGGCCGAGATCCTCACGAGCGAGCACGGCAAGGTGCTCTCCGACGCCCTCGGCGAGATCACCAGGGGACTCGAAGTCGTCGAGTTCGCCTGCGGTATCCCGCACCTGCTCAAGGGCGAGTATTCGGAGAACGTCGCCACCGGTGTCGACGTCTACTCCACCAGGCAGGCCCTCGGCGTCGTCGGAGTGATCAGCCCGTTCAACTTCCCGGCGATGGTGCCGATGTGGTTCTTCCCGATCGCCATCGCCGCAGGCAACACGGTGATCCTCAAGCCCAGTGAGAAGGACCCGAGCGCGGCGATCTGGCTCGCCAGGCTCCTGAAGGAGTCCGGTCTTCCCGACGGAGTCTTCACGGTCCTGCACGGCGACAAAGTGGCCGTCGACGGCCTGCTCACGCACCCCGACGTCAAGGCGATCTCCTTCGTCGGATCGACCCCGATCGCTCGCTACGTCTACGAGACCGGCACCCGGCACGGCAAGCGCGTGCAGGCCCTCGGTGGCGCGAAGAACCACATGCTCGTGCTCCCGGACGCCGACCTCGATCTCGTCGCCGACTCCGCGGTCAATGCCGGCTTCGGCAGTGCGGGGGAGCGGTGCATGGCCATCAGCGTCGTCGTCGCCGTCGAACCGGTCGCCGACGAGCTGGTCGGGAAGATCGTCTCCCGGATGACGGCCCTGACCGTCGGCGACGGCCGTCGCTCCTGCGACATGGGCCCGCTCATCACCGAGGTGCACCGGGACAAGGTCGCGAGCTACATCGAGATCGCAGCGGATGACGGCGCGACGATCGTCGTCGACGGTCGCGGCATCGAGGTCGACGGAGACCAGAACGGGTTCTGGCTCGGCCCGACCCTGATCGACCACCTCCCCGTCACCTCGAAGGCATACACCGAGGAGATCTTCGGCCCCGTACTCGGCATCGTCCGGGTCGACAGCTACGAGGAGGGCGTCGCCCTGATCAACGCGGGGGCTTTCGGCAACGGCACCGCGATCTTCACCAACGACGGCGGGGCCGCGCGCCGGTTCCAGAACGAGATCGAGGTCGGCATGATCGGCATCAACGTGCCGATCCCGGTCCCGGTTGCGTACTTCTCCTTCGGCGGCTGGAAGAACTCGCTCTTCGGCGACACCAAGGCCCACGGCGCAGAGGGCGTGCACTTCTTCACCCGCGGCAAGGCGATCACCAGCCGCTGGCTCGACCCGAGCCACGGCGGCATCAACCTGGGCTTCCCCCAGAACCGATAGCAGCCGGATCCGCTCCGGGGAATGCGCTGGCAGAGAACCGTACCGGGTACGGGAATGCCGGGCTGGGAGGATGGATGCGGAAACAATCCCGCATTTGTGCAAGGAGACAGCATGCCCCTGGTCCGCATCGACCTCAACCGAGGCCGCACCGCTACCGACGTCCGCCTGATTGCCGACGCCATCCACGAAGCGATCGTCGAAGCCTATGGAATTCCGCTCCGTGACCGCTTCCAGATCGTCACCCAGCACGAGCCCGGCTCTATCATCGCCCAGGACGCCGGCCTGGGCTTCGAACGCGGCGATGGCGTCGTGATGATCCAGATCTTCACTCAGCGAGGCCGCAGCGTTCAGGCGAAGCAGGAGCTGTACGCCGGCATCAACGCACGCCTGGCCGCGGTCGGGGTTGCCGGCACGGATGTCTTCATCGGCTACGTGGAGAGCGGACCGGAGGACTGGTCGTTCGGTTTCGGAGTGGCGCAGTACATCACGGGGGAGATCGCCGTTCCGGCGAGCGGAGCCGAGTAAGACCCGGCTCGGTTCGCCAGTGCCGGGCGGTTCCCGGCGTTCGGTATGAAGAAACAGGTTGGGGGCCCCCCCCCAACCTGTTTCAGTACGGATTCAGCGGGTGAACCTACTTGCCTGCCTTGCGGGCCGGCTTCTTGGCGTCCGTGTTGGACTCGGCGGCAGCTGCTGCTGCCGAACGACCTGCGCGAACCTCTTCGAACGAGGTGCCGTAGTACGCGGCCTCCATGATGGTCTTCATGTCGGCGAGCATCGGCATCCGCGGGTTGGCCGGTGCGCACTGGTCGCCGTAGGCACCCATGGCGAGCGAGTCGAGGCGACCGATGAAGTCTTCCTCCACGACGCCCTGGGCCTGGAACGACGGCTTGATGTGCACGGCGTCGCGCAGCTTCTCAACGGCGGTCGCGTACGACTCGATGCCCACTTCAGGAGTCGAGGCCGGCAGCCCCAGGTGCTTCGCGATCTGCTGGAAGCGCTCGGGAGCGATGTAGGTCTCGTACTTGGGCCAGCTGGTCAGCTTGGTCGGGATCTTGCCGTTGTAGCGGATCACGTGCGGCAGGTAGGTCGCGTTCACTCGTCCGTGGATGAGGTGCATCTGCGCGCCGGTGACGTGGGCCATCGCGTGACAAATTCCGAGGAACGCGTTACCGAACGCCATTCCGGCGATCGAGGATGCGTTGTGCATCTTCTCGCGTGCCTTGATGACCTTGTCGTCGGTGCTGTTCTGCGTGCCGTTGACCGAGGTCTCGATGTTCTCGAAGATCAGCTTGATCGCGTGCAGGCACATGCCGTCGGTGAAGTCGTTCGCGTAGACCGACACATAGGCCTCTGTCGCGTGCGTCAGAGCGTCGAAGCCGGAGTCGGCGACGAGGAAGGACGGCATTGCTGCGGTGAGCGCGGGGTCGATGATCGCGACGTTCGGAAGGAGTGCGTAGTCCGCGAGCGGGTACTTGACTCCGGTGACCTCATCGGTGATGACCGCGAAGGGCGTCATTTCCGAACCGGTGCCCGAGGTGGTCGGGATGCAGACGAGCTGGGCCAGTTCGCCGAGGTCGGGGAACTTGAACGCGCGCTTGCGCACGTCGAAGAACTTTTCCTTCATGTCGGCGAATTCGATTTCGGGGTGTTCGTAGAGGAGCCACATGACCTTCGCGGCGTCCATGGGCGAACCGCCACCGAGGGCGATGATCGTGTCGGGCTTGAAGGCCCGCATTTCCTCTGCGCCCTTCTTGACCGCGGCAACGGTGGGCTCGGGGAGCACGTTGTCGATGATCTGGAGGGAGACGCGGTTCTCGCGGCGGTTGAGCACGTCGAGGATCTTGTCGACGAAGCCGAGCTTCGTCATGGTCGAGTCGGTGACGATCGTGACGCGCTCGACGTGGCGCATGTCCGCCAGGTAGCGGATGGCGTTCGGCTCGAAGTACGTCTTGGCGGGGACCTTGAACCACTGCAAGTTGTTGTTCCTTCGACCGATCCGCTTGATGTTGATGAGGTTGATGGCCGACACGTTGTTCGAGACGGAGTTGTGTCCGTACGAGCCACAGCCGAGCGTCAGCGAGGGGATGAAGGCGTTGTAGATGTCACCGATGCCGCCGAGCGAGCTCGGGGCGTTGGTGATGATCCGGACGGCCTTGACGCGAATGCCGAATTCCTCGATGATCGCGGGGTTCTCGCTGTGGATCGAGCCAGAGTGGCCGAGTCCGTCGAATTCCACCATCTGCTCGGAGAGCGTGATGCCCTCTTCTGCATCCTTGGCGTGCAGGACGGCGAGCACCGGGGCGAGCTTTTCGCGCGTCATCGGTTCCTGCGGTCCGACGCTGCCGACCTCGACCATGATGATCGAGGTGTCTTCGGGAACGGTGAAGCCGGCCTGCTGGGCGATCCACACCGGCGACTTGCCGACGACGGAGGCGTTCAGCTTGGCGCCGCCACAGTTCTCCGAGTGGGCCTGGACGCCGAAGATGAACTCTTCGAGGAGGGTCTTCTCCGCAGGCGTCACGATGTACGCGTGCAGCTTCTTGAATTCGACGAGGGCCTCTGCGTAGAGCGGCTCTTCGATGATGACGGCCTGCTCGGATGCGCAGATCATGCCGTAGTCGAAGGACTTCGAGAGTACGACGTCGTTGACGGCGCGCTTGAGCTTGGCGCTCTTCTCGATGAATGCCGGGACGTTGCCCGCACCGACGCCGAGGGCCGGCTTGCCGCAGGAGTACGCGGCGCGGACCATGGCGTTGCCACCGGTCGCGAGGATGGTCGCAACACCGGGGTGGTTCATCAGGAGCGTGCTGGCCTCGAGGGAAGGAACTTCGATCCACTGCACGCAGTTCTTGGGGGCGCCGGCGGCGATCGCCGCGTCGCGCACAATGCGGGCGGCTGCTACGGAAGACTGCTGCGCTCCCGGGTGGAAGCCGAAGATGATCGGGTTGCGGGTCTTAATGGCGATAAGGGATTTGAAGATTGCAGTCGAGGTGGGGTTGGTCACCGGGGTGATACCTGCGATAACACCGACCGGCTCGGCGATTTCTGTGATTCCGGTAATTGCGTCGCGGCTAATAATGCCAACGGTCTTAAGATTCTGCATCGAGTTCGTGACGTGCTCGCACGCGAACAGGTTCTTCACGGCCTTGTCCTCGAATACACCACGACCGGTTTCGGCTACTGCGTGGACGGCGAGCTCGGCATGTTTGCTGAGGGCCGCGACGGAGGCCTTTTTGACGATGTGGTCGATCTGCTCTTGTGTGAAATCGGCGTATTCGGTGAGCGCCTGCTGTGCTCCCTGAACGAGTGAGTCGATTTGGCTAGCAAGTGACTCAGTGACTGGTTTGTCCGTAATGGTCATGGTGCCCCTCTTCGGCGGCCCAACTTGGGCTTTTCGCCTCTTTAGGCAAGCTTACGACCCCACGCCGAGAGACGCATCTTTATCGATGGGCAGGGTGTCGGCATTTCCACGTTTCAATTGAGCATTTTAGCTGATTGAAGGCCTGTTTTTCATCCGACGTGATCAGCTCTTCGATTTCTACGATTCGTAGAAATTCCGCAGATTCCACGGCCTGATTTAACGTCGGCCGAGCCCTCGAATCGTCGCGACCGCGAGACCGACGGCGCGGGCGGTTTCGGAGAGCTCGGCGCCGGTCGTCGACGCGCCGAGCGTGAAGCGGACTGCGGTCTGGGCGACCTCTGTGGGAAACCCCATGGCGGTGAGGGAGGGCGAGGGCTCGTCGCTGCCCGCCGCACACGCCGAGCCGCTCGAGCAGACGATGCCCTCACCCTCCAGCTCGAGCAGGACGGCCTCGCCGCTCGTGCCTGGGAACACGAACGACGCCGTACCCGGCAAGCGCTGCAGCGGATGCCCGGTGAGACGTGCGCCGGGGGCTGCGGCGAGGACTTCGGCAATGAACGCGTCGCGGAGGGCCGCGACGCGGGGAGCGTTCGCTGTGCGTTCGGTCTCGGCAAGCCGCATCGCCGTCGCGAGGCCGACGGCCCCTGCGACGTTCTCGGTGCCGCTCCGGGTGCCGCGCTCCTGGCCGCCGCCATGCTGGACGGGTTCGAGTCTCACGCGGCGGCGCACGAAGAGCGCCCCCGTTCCCTGGGGCGCGCCGAGCTTGTGCCCGGAGATGCTGAGCGCGTCCACCCCGAGCCGGGCGACGGAGAGCGGCAACCAGCCGGCTGCCTGGACGGCGTCGGTGTGGAACGGCACGCCCTGGACGCCGGCGAGAGCGGACAGCTCGGTGATCGGCTGTACCGTGCCGACCTCGTTGTTGGCGTACTGCACGGAGACCAGGGTCGTTGTGGGCGTGAGGGCGCGGGCGAGCTCTTCGGGATCGACGCACCCCTGGGCATCCACAGGGAGCACCGTGACCTCGAAGCCGTGCAACCGGCGCAGGTAGTCGCAGGACTCGAGGACCGCTTCGTGTTCGATCGCGGACACGATCAGGTGCCGGCCTCGGGGCGAGGCGAGGGCGATGCCCTTGATCGCGAGGTTGTCCGACTCGGTGCCGCCGCTCGTGAACAGCACTTCGGCGGGGCGGCAGCCGAGGACGGCGGCGACGGTCGCGCGCGCCTCGGCGAGGGCTGCCGCGGCGGCCTCGCCGACCCGGTGGTGGCTCGAGGGATTGCCGTAGCCGGTCGTGAGCACCGGCCAGATCGCCTCGAGGACTTCGCGGCGCACGGGCGTCGTCGCTGCGTTGTCGAGGTAGATCACTCCGGGCTCCTTCGGTGGCTGCTGGCTGTTACGGGTCAGTTCCGGACGGCGCCGTCGAGTTCCGTGCCGGCGACCACGACGACGTCGAGGCCGAGGTCGAGTGAGCGCACGCTGTGGGTGAGCGCACCGACGGAGATCACGTCGACGCCGGATGCCGCGATGGCCCTGACCGTGTCGAGGTTCACTCCGCCGCTCGCCTCCACGATGGCGCGGCCCGCGACCAGGCGCACGCCTTCGGCGAGCTGCTCGGGGCCGAAGTTGTCGAGCATGATCGTGTCGACACGGGCCGCGAGCACGGCTTCGATCTGGTCGATGCGGTCCACTTCGACCTCGAGGTGCGTCGTGTGCGAGATCCGGTCGCGCACGAGCAGGAGGGCCTCGGTCAGGCCGAGTCCGCCGGACTGCAGGATGGCGAGGTGGTTGTCCTTGGCCATCACTGCGTCGGACAGGCTGAAGCGATGGTTGTGGCCTCCGCCGTCGCGGACGGCGGCGCGCTCGAAGGCCCGCAGCCCCGGGGTGGTCTTGCGGGTGTCGACGATGCGGGCGTGGGTGCCCTCGGTCTCGGCGACGTATTGGGCCGTGAGGGTCGCGATGCCGCTCATCCGCTGTACGAAATTGAGTCCGATGCGTTCGGCCTGCAGAATCCCCCTCGCGGGGCCGGTGACCTCGGCGAGCACGTCGCCGGTGGCGAACGGAGCGCCGTCGCTGGTCAGCAGGGTGACCGTGATGGCGGGGTCGGTGAGGCGGAAGGCGGATCCGAAGACGGCGCCTCCGCTGAAGACGCCGGGTTCGCGGGCGACGAGCCTCGCGGTCGCCGTGGCGTCTGCGGGGATGAGCGCCTCGGAGGTCAAGTCGCCCCAGGGGGCGTCCTCGACGAGTGCCGCGCGCACCACGGTGTCGATGGCGGTGGTGCTCAGCATGCGATGGCCTCCTCGGCCTCTCGGGTGCGCCCAGGGGATTCGAGCACGAGGAACGGATCGTCGGAATCAACGGGACGCACCCAGGACTGGCTGTGGGCGAGTTCCAGGCGGCTCTCGGGGAAGTCGGCGCGGTAGTGCGCTCCCCGTGATTCCTCCCGGGCGAGTGCGGAGGCAACGGTGATCCTCGCGAGGTCGAGCAGGTTGCCGTCTTCGACGGCGCGCACCCGGTCGGCCGGGGTCGCGTCCCGACCGGTGGGCGCCGGGTGCTTCCAGCCGGCGAGGGCAGCGGATGCTGCGGCGAGCCCGTCACCGTCGCGCAGCACCCCGGCCGCGTCCCACATCAGGCGCTGGAGTTCGGCGCGGTCGACAGGCGCTCCGGGTCCGTCGACGGCCAGGGCGGGAGCCGTCGCGTCGGAGGCGTGGCTGTTCGCCGGCATCTGCGGGAGCTTCAGGCCCTCGACGTGGGTCGGGCCGGTACCGAGGGCGCGCACGGCGCGGTCGGCGAAGACTGCGGCCTCCAGCAGGGAGTTCGAGGCGAGGCGATTGGCACCGTGGGTTCCGGTCCTGGCGGTCTCGCCGACGGCGTAGAGGCCGGGCAGGGAGGTGCGGCCCCACAGGTCCGTGCTGACGCCGCCCATCCAGTAGTGGGCGGCCGGTGCGACGGGGATGGGCTCGACGGCCCAGTCGATCCCGGCGGCGAGGCACGCGGCCGTGATCGTCGGGAAGCGGGTTTCGAGCAGCTCCCTGCCGAGGCCGGTCGCGTCGAGGAGCACGGGTGTGCCGCCCTGGGCGGACATTTCGCGGGCGATGCTCCGGGCGACGATGTCGCGGGGGGCGAGTTCGGCGCCGGGGTGGATGGCGAGCATGAAGCGCTCGCCGCGAGCGTTGAGCAGCACGGCGCCCTCGCCGCGAACCGCCTCTGAGACGAGCGGGGTTCCGGGCACCGCGAGGGCGGTCGGGTGGAACTGGTAGAACTCGAGGTCGGCGATCGCCGCGCCCGCCCGCCAGGCCGCCGCGACGCCATCGCCGGTCGCGAGCGCGGGATTGGTGGTGTGCGGGAAGAGCGAGCCTGCCCCGCCGGTGGCGAGGATCACCGCGTCGGCGTCGACCTGGTGCACAAGCCCGTCCGGCCCGAGCAGGGAGGCTCCGGTCACCCGGTCTCCCGCGACGAGGAGGTCGACGAGCATGGTGTGCTCCCGGATCCGGACACGGGGGATCCCCGGGGTCTGATCCGAGCGGGCGGCCCGTTCGCGGACGGTCGAAACGAGTGCTGCTTCGATCGCGGCGCCGGTCGCGTCCCCGCCGGCGTGCAGCACCCGGGAGCGGGAGTGGGCGGCCTCGAGGCCGCGCGTGACACCGGAGTCGTCCCTGTCGAAGTCGACGCCGAAGCGGATCAGGTCGCGGACCCTGGCCGGTCCTTCGCTGCACAGCACCTCGACGGCTGCCGGGTCGCAGAGCCCTGCCCCCGCACGGAGGGTGTCGAGGATGTGCAGGTCGACGGAGTCGTCAGGGAACATGGCTGCGGCGATGCCGCCCTGCGCGTAGCGGGTATTGCTGTCCGGGAGCCCCTGCTTGGTCACCAGGGTGACGGAGTGACCCGCGTCGGTCGCGCGCACCGCGGCGATGAGCCCGGCGAGGCCGCTGCCGATGACGAGGATCCGGAGCGACGGTGCGACGGGTGCGATCGGTGCCGCGGGCGTCACGCGCGTGCTCCGCTCGTCGGCGCACCGACGGGAGGACGCGCGGCGAGCATCCGCTCGAGGGCGACCCGGGCGTTCGTCGCGTCGGTCGCAGGGACCTCGATGCGGTTGAGCACGGCGGGCGGCTGCCCGTCCTCGCCGACGAGGGCTTCGAGCACCCAGGCGAGATAGCCGGAGTGGATGCGGTACATCGTCGAGCACGGGCAGACGACGGGGTCGAGGCAGAAGATGGTGTGCTCAGGGTGCTCGGCTGCGAGGCGCTGCACGAGGTTGATCTCGGTGCCGATCGCGAATGTCGACCCGGCGGGGGCGGCTTCGATGGCCTTCTTGATGTAGTCGGTCGAGCCGTATTCGTCTGCGGCGTCGACGACCGCCATCGGGCACTCCGGGTGCACGATGACCCGAACGCCGGGGTGCTCCGCGCGTGCGGCGGTGATCTGGTCGACCGTGAAGCGCTTGTGAACGCTGCAGAATCCGTGCCAGAGGATGACCTGGGCGGCATCGAGTTCAGTCTCGGTGCTGCCGCCGAGGGGCTTGCGCGGGTTCCACATCGGCATCCGCTCGAGCGGGACCCCCATCGCCTTCGCGGTGTTCCGGCCGAGGTGCTGGTCGGGGAAGAAGAGCACCCGCTGGCCGCGTTCGAACGCCCACTTCAGCACCGTCTCGGCGTTCGAGGAGGTGCAGACGATGCCGCCGTTGGCTCCGCAGAACGCTTTGAGGGCGGCCGAGGAATTCATGTAGGTGACCGGGATCACCGGGACCCGGCCGGAGGCATCCGGCTCGGTGCCGTAGAGCTCTTCGAGCTGTTCCCAGCAGTCGGTGACCGAGTCGATGTCGGCCATGTCCGCCATCGAACAGCCGGCGGCGAGGTTGGGCAGGATGACCGCCTGGTCCGGCCCGGAGAGGAGGTCTGCGGTCTCGGCCATGAAGTGCACGCCGCAGAACACGATCGCCTCGGCGTCGGGGCGGCTCTTCGTCGCCTGCGCGAGCTGGAAGGAATCACCGACGAAGTCGGCGTGCTCGAGGACCTCCGAGCGCTGGTAGAAGTGACCGAGAATCACGACCCGGTCGCCGAGGGTGGCCTTGGCGGAGCGGATGCGCGCATCGAGTTCGTCAGCGGTGGCGGTGCGGTAGCGCTCGGGCAGGGCGCCCTGGCGCGGGGACCCGGTCGGGAGGACATCGCCCATCGAAGAACCGGGACCGTAGCCGGGGGTGCCGGAGTCGAATTCCCAGGGTCCGGAGGCCAGCTGCGGGCTGCAGGTGCTTCCGGGTGCGGTGCCCGTGCTGATCAGGCGAATGGTGCGGTCGACCGATGCGATGGTCATGCTGTAACTCCTCGATGTTCACACAAAGCGTTGTACACGGTGGTTCAGTTCAGTTCAGTTCGTGGCGGGGATGGCGGTGGTGGCGGGTTCCGGGCCGAAGGGATCCGGTTCGTCCTGCCGTCCGGAGTCGTTGTACCGGTAGAGCCGGGGCGGGCGGTGCCGGGTGCCTGCGACGCGTTCGCCGGTATCGACGATCGAACCGGATGCCTCGATCGTGCGGCGGAAATTGGCGGGGTCGAGGGATTTCTGCAGAACGGCCTCGTGCACGTCGCGCAGTTGGGAGAGCGTGAAGGTCTCGCCGAGGAAGGCGTGGGCGATTCGGGAATACTCGACCTTGGTCCGCAGCCGCCACAGGGCGTACTCGACGATCCGGTTGTGGTCGAAGGCGAGCCGCGGCAGGCGGTCGGCGGGGAACCAGCGCACGTTCTCGCCGACGACGGCGAGGTCCGCCTCGCCGGACTCGACGAGCGCCCAGTAGACGACGGACACCACGCGGCCCCCGGTCGAGCGGCCAGGGTCCCCGAAGGTGTAGAGCTGCTCGAGGTACTTCGGCGCGAGGCCGGTCGTCTCGCGGAGGGTGCGGGCGGCGGCCGCGGCGAGTTCTTCGTCGCCGGGCAGGCCGCCACCGGGCAACGCCCACTGGTCGAGGTACGGCTCCCTGGTGCGGCGGACCAGCGGCAGCCACAGCGTCTTGAAGTCGGATTCCGCGTCGGAGCGCAGCGCGAAGATCACGGTCGACACGGCGAGTGCGACGGCGGATTGAGCGCTCATGGGGGCATCCACTAGGTAAAGGTCAGTATGACTCTAACTGGGTGAACCCATCATATAGTCATTCTGACCCGAAGTCGCCCCCGCGGAGTCAACTCTTGGCGGCGGTGACAACGGAACGTCGGGCGCCCTTGCCCGTCAGGCCCCACAGGGTGACGCGGGCCATCGCTTCGACGACGATGCTTCCGCTCATCTTGGACGAGCCGAGCACGCGCTCGACGAAGGTGATCGGCACCTCGACGACGGTCAGGCCGGCCCGCACGCTCGTGAGCAGCATGTCGATCTGGAAGCAATAGCCCAGGCTCTCGACGCTCGCGAGGTCCATGCGTTCGAGGGCATGCGCCGTATACACGCGGTAGCCGCCGGTGACATCGTGCTGACGGAGGCGAAGTACCAGGCGCGAGTATGTCGATCCGCCGCGGGACAGCGCGCGGCGGTGCCACGGCCAGTTCTGCACGGCCCCGCCCGGAACCCAGCGCGATCCCATCACGACGTCGGCGGTCTTCGCCGCCGCGAGCAGGTCGGGGAGCTGCTCCGGCTGGTGCGAACCGTCGGAGTCGAGCTGCACGAGTTCATCGTAGCCGCGGGAGAGGCCCCAGCCGAAGGCCTCGAGGTAGGCGGCTCCGAGGCCGTTCTTCTTCGTGCGGTGCAGGACGTGCACCTGGGAGTCGGCCGCGGCGATGGCGTCGGCGAGCTGGCCGGTGCCGTCGGGGGACGCGTCGTCGACGACGAGGATGTCCGCGGTCGGGACGCTCGCGCGCACCCGGGCAACGATCGGATTGATGTTCTCGCGCTCGTTGTAGGTCGGGATGATGACCAGTGTCTGTGCCATGAAAACTACCTTGTCAGTTCGGTGATTGTTGTGTGTATGACCGTGGCCGTTGAGGCGACGGAAAATCCGAGGTCGCGCAGCATACGCAGGTCGGTGCCTGCCTTTTCCTCGCTGCTGCCCGAATACTGCACCAGCCATACCGTATCGGTGCCCGCGAGGGAATCGAGGACGCTCGTGAGCGGCAGGGTGGTGTCCCAGAGCGATCCGGTGTCCCCGTATGCCGTGTCGAGAGTCACATCGTGCAGCCCCGTGAAGGATTGCGGGTACAGGTGCAACGCGAGCCGCGGTTTCCGGGAGGGTCGCACGCTCTCGTCGAACACGATCGCGTCGCCGGGGTGCGCACCGGCCTCGACGATGGCCGCAGCCTGGCGCCAATCGCTCCCGGAGTTCTTCGCGTACGGGCCGCGCTGGTCGATGTAACTCGGCACGACGGCGGCGACGAGCAGCACGAGTGCCGTGATCCCGGCCCACCGGGGCCTGATCCAGGCCAGGGCGATCCCGAGCGCGATCGCGGCGGCCGGCGTGCAGATGGAGAGGTAGCGCAGCGAGTACATCGGCGTGACGACATGGGTGCCGATCAACAGGGCCGCGCTCGGTATCAGCATCCAGGCGAGCATGACGGCGAACGCCGCCCTGGTGCCTTCGAGTATGGGCACCCGTCCGCGTCCGAACCACGCGAGCCCGACCGCGAGCAGGATCAGTGCCCAGGCGATGAGTGCAGCAGGCACGTTCCCGAACCACTGGTTGACCGCCGCGTCGAGCACGCTCGTCTGGGCGCGGCGACCGATGAACGAGAGCTGGTCCTTCTGGCTCACGCCCGCGAGCAGCACCGGAGCCGCGATGGCGAGGCCGACAACGGTTGCAGCCGCCCAGGCGATCAGCTGGCCGCGGCGCCGGGCCCGATCCGGTGCGAGCAGGAATACGGCGATCCCGAGCACGGGGACGAGGAGCGCGACGTAGAGGAAGACGTAGATTCCGAGGGCGAAGAGCGCGGTGAAGCCGATCCACAGCCAGGTGCGTACCGGCCGGCCCGCTGTGCCGGCTCGGAGGAGGTGCACGAGCAGCACGACGAGCCAGACGGCGATGGCCGCCGCGACCGCCGTCGACCGTGCCTCTGCGCCCATGTACGTCACCCGGGGGAGTACCGCGAAGACGATGGCGGCGATCCAGGCGACTCGGGCGCCGGTCAGCATCCGGGCGAGGGTGAAGGTTCCCGCCGTTGCGACACCGATGGCAATCGCGCTCGGGAGCCGTGTCGAGAACTCGGATGCCCCGAAGAGGTCGATCCAGAAATGCAGCATCAGGTAGTACGCACCGTGAACGGCGTCGATCGTTCCGAGCATCCGGAACAGCGACGGCAAGGAACGCTCCGCAGACATCACGCTCGCGGCCTCGTCGCCCCAATAGGACGGGTTCCAGGACGCCGCGACGGAGATCACCAGGCCGAGAACCCCGAAATACAGCGGGGCCAGCTGCCGGTGGGTGGGCCGGGATCGCCGCTGCGGGCGCAGCTCTGGATCATGCGTCACGGGCAGATAGGTCACTCCAATACGTTATGCCACCCGGTCGGGGGTTTCCCGACAGCGGCGCATCGGGCGCCTGCGAAGGCTCTCAGTTTGCCTTCCCGTCAGGCCCGGGGGCCCGGTCCGGTGCGGGTGCTGCGGGGCAAGCGGATGTCGATGGCCAGGCCCGTCCCCGTGTTGCGCAGGCCGATGGAACCCTTCGCCCGCGTCACGATGGCGTGGACGATCGCAAGGCCGAGCCCAGAACCGATCGATCCGCTCGCCCGGGACTGTTCCGGGCGGGAGAACCGGGCGAAGGCGACCGGGATGAACGATTCCGGCATCCCGGGTCCCGTGTCCACGACGCTCAGCATGGCGCCATCCGGGAGACTGCGGAGCGTGACGGTGACAGCGCCTCTGCCTCCCATTGCGTTGATGGCGTTCGAGATGAGGTTGTCGACGAGCTGACCGACGTTGGTCACCGAGATCGCGTAGCGGCCGGTCGGATCTTCGCCCTCGATCTCGTAGTCGACGTCGAGGTCCTCCCCGTTCCGCACCACCCTGGCGCGGTCGACAGAGGCCGAGATCTCGGCGATCAGGTTGTCCCAGCCGCACTCAGGCGGGGCCTGCTGACCCTCAAGCTTGGACAGCTCCAACAGATTGGTGGCCAGTCTGGAGAGGCGGTCGACGGTGTGGGAGGCGTCGTCGATGTCCGCCTCGAGGGCTGGGGCGTCGCCGGAATTGAGATGGGCGAGCTCGAGTTGTGCCTTGAGCACCGCGAGGGGAGTGCGCAGCTCGTGGCTCGCATCCGACACGACCTGCTTCTCCCTGTCGATGCTGCGGCGCAGCCGGGAAATGAAGTCGTTGAGCGTGACCGCGAGCCGGCTGACCTCGTCCCGGCCCGCCGGGACGAGCAGCTCCGCGGAGGACCCGGTCGTGCTCAGGCTCTCGGCCTCCTTCCGCAGCCGGTTGACCGGGCGGAGGGCAGCTCCGGTCAGGAGCCAGGACGCGAGGCCGAAGCCAACGGTCAGCAGCACGGTGCCCATGACGAGCACCCGGGCCAGTTCGTCGAGCAGCAGGCCGAGCGCCTCCTCGTTCCGCGCCGTGATGACGACCCAGTTGCCCTTGTTGGTCACGGCCGTTGTCGCGGCGACGAGGTAGCGGGCGTTGCCGGCATCGATCGTCTGCGGCGTCTCGCCGATCTTCGCGAGCTCAGGAACGCGTTTTCGGAGCGCGATCGGTAGGGACGACTTGGAGATCTGGCCGTCCGGACCGACGATCGCGATGAGCTGGCCTTCGCTCGGGCCGTCGATCGGCTCGGTCGGATTGCGGATCAGGTCGGTCACGATCGGGGCGGCGTCGCTGTGCAGCAGTGTCGTCGTCGTCTCGATCAGGATCGCCTCCACCTCGCCGCGGAAGAACACCGCGGCCCCGCTGAACAGGACGGCGGCGATCACGAGACTGCCGACGGTGATGCGGGCCCGGATCGACAGCCCGGGCAACCTCATGGACGCGCCCCGGTCACTCGACGAGTTCCACGGCATACCCGGACCCGCGTACGGTCACGATCCGCATCCCGGCGGCCGCGGAGTCGATCTTGCGCCTCAGATAGCTGATGTACTGGTCGACGATGTTCGGGTCGATGTGTTCCGTCCCGTTCCAGATCTCTTCGAGGATGGTCGTGCGGTCGACCGTGGTGCCGGCCCGGCTGCAGAGCAGGCGGAGCAGTGCGACCTCCTTGGGGCTCATCGAGACGGACCGGCCGGCCACGGTCACCTTGAGGTCCCGGGAATCGATCGCGAGGTTGCCGAGTTCGAGGCTCAGGGGCGTCGCCATCGACTGGCGCCTGAGCAGGGCCCTGACCCGGGCGGTGAGCTCGAGGAAGGCGAAAGGCTTGGTGAGGTAGTCGTCCGCTCCGCTGTCAAGTCCGAAGACCCGGTCGTCGACGGTGTCCCTGGCGGTCAGGAGCAGGACCGGCATGGTGTTGCCGGAGTCGCGGATGCGCCGGCAGATCTCGAACCCCGTCATCTGCGGCAGCATCACGTCGATGGCCGCAAGGTCGAATTCGTTGTTGTTGATCGCGATCAGGGCGTCCATCCCGTTCCCGACCCTGACGATCTCGTAGCCTTCTGCCTCGAGTCCGCGCTCGATCAGTGCACCCATTTGTTCGTCGTCTTCCACGACCAGGATCTTCGTCATGCCCGCCCCTTTTGCTCGTGCGCCGGTACCTCTTCATGCTGGCACGTTCCCGGTGCGGAGCGTGACCAGTCTGCGTTTTCCGCTCCCAGCGGCGTTCGCCGTGGCTAGGCTGGCGCCATGGTCGAAACCCCGTCCGCCGCGCCCTCGCCCGCCCGGGTGGCGATCGTCGATCCGCCCGCCGCCGGTGTCGCCGTCGCCCAGTTCGTTCCCGGTCCGGACCGGGAGGCGAACCTCGCCGAGATCACCCGCCTGGCCGGCATCGCGGCCGCCCGCGGAGCGCAGCTCGTCGTGTTCCCCGAATACTCCGCGTTCTTCGAGCCCGTGCTCGGGCCCGCGTTCGTCGCGGCCGCCGAGCCGCTCGACGGTCCGTTCGTGACGGGACTGGCGGCGCTCGCCGAGGGCCTCGGCGTCGTCATCGTCGCGGGCATGCTCGAGACGGCCGCCGTGGCCGGGCGGTTCTGCAATACCCTCGTGGCGGTCGGGCCGACGGGCGAGCTTCTCGCGCACTACCGCAAGCTTCACCTCTACGACGCCTTCGGGGAGCGCGAATCCGACTGGGTGCTGCCCGGTTCGATCGAGGCACCTCAGACGTTCGTTGTCGGAGGGCTGACCGTCGGACTGCAGACCTGTTACGACATCCGTTTCCCGGAGGTCACCCGGCGGCTCGTCGACGCGGGTGCCGAGCTCGTGCTCGTGCCCGCCGAGTGGGTGCGGGGCCCGCTCAAAGAGCAGCAGTGGCGCACCCTTCTCGCCGCCCGTGCGATCGAGAACACGGTCTACGTCGCCGCCGCCGACCACGCCCCGCCGATCGGCGTCGGCACGAGCATGATCGTCGATCCGATGGGGGTCGAACTCGTCACGATCGGTGAGACCACGGATGTCGGCGTCGCCTGGCTTACCTCGGCCCGCCTCGAGCAGGTGCGTGCCGTCAACCCCGCCCTCCGGCTTCGGCGCTTCGGGGTCGTCGAGCTCTGACCGGCGAGAACGGGTGAAGGCTCAGCCTTCGCTTGCGATCGTCTCCTGGGAGGCCGCGGCGGCCCGGGAACGGAAGCCGGGTTCCGGGCGCTTCGCGTGGTCCTGATCGGACATGGCTCGTTCCTCGCCCGTGGCGACGAGCCCCTGGGAGCTGTTCGCCGATCGGGTGAGCTGGGCGAGCCAGAGCGGATTGATGGTCGGCGGCTGGCCGCCGGAGAACTTGAAGTAAAGCGGGATGGCCGGGTGCAGCCAGGCCGAACTGCGACCGTCTCCGGCCTCTGCGGCATTCCGCCAGGACAACAGGAAACTCTCGCCGCGACGCAACTTCTGCACGATCACGATTTGCAGGTGCGCAAGGATCCTGTCGTCGAATTCGACGGTGACCCGGTCATACGTCAACGAACCCATGGGGTGCCGCTTTCGGTCGGTGATTCCTCTCGCGAACGGCAGACCGCCCTTGTGGGGCATCCGCTTGGGTCGCACATTAAGTGTGGTCGTAATCCCCGGTCAATACAAGGGAAGCGTCAGGCCTCGGCGGGATGCGCCGGTACGCGCTCGACGATGCCGTGCAGCACGAGGTCGATCTCCGAGCGGAGGGCATCCGGCAGGTTTTCCATCGGTTCCCGGCCGAGTCCGCACCGGATCAGGGCGAGATTGAGGAGCGAGAAGATGCTGCGCGCCGCGAGTGCCGGATCGACTCCCGGTCGGAGTCGCTCCGGTCCTTCGGCGGCCGGTCTCCCGTATCCGCCGAGCACGGTCGCGATGGCGGCCTCGAGTCCGTCGGCGAGTTCGAGCGCCGCGATGCGGTACGCGCCGGTGGGCTCTCCACACAGGATTTCGCGCTGGTAATAGGCGGTGTTCTCCGGGTGGCGCGCGGCGGATCTCAGCAGGGGGAGGAGCAAGTCCATGATCGCGTCCGTCGGGGTGACGGGTGCGTCCGCTGCCGCGGCATCCCGCCGGCTGGGGTTCAGGGCCCGGCGCCACTCCTCGTTGAAGACCATCAGGAGAAGTTCGGGCTTCGAGGTCGCGTACCTGAAGAGTGTCCCTGCCGCGACATCCGCACGATCGGCGATGTCCTGCGTCGTGACGGACGCGTAGCCGCGGTCGGCGAAGAGATCCTCGGCGGCCGCGAGGATGCGGCTCTGCTTGTCACGCTTGTTGCGCTCGCGGCGGCCGGGAGTGGCAGTGCCGACGGTGGCATCGGCGGCGGCATCGACGACCGGTGTCTGGCCTTCGTCTGGTACGCGCACGGGAGTCCTCACTCTGGGTCGGCTGCTTCCCGGGCAGGTGCCGACCCGGGGTTTCTCAATCGTAGGTTCAATCAGCTGTTTCCAATATAACGGAGTACGCTCATTTTTGGAGTAGAGTACAGATTCTATGAACCCGAAGAGAGAGGTGGTCATCATGGGCCGCGTTCAAGGCAAAGTGGCACTGATCAGTGGCGGTGCCCGCGGAATGGGAGCGTCGCACGCGCGCCGGCTGATCGCAGAGGGCGCCCAGGTGGTCATCGGAGACCTCCTCGACACCGAAGGCGAGGCCATGGCGGCCGAACTCGGCCCGGCGGCACGCTACGTGCACCTCAACGTCACCGACGCCGATGACTGGTCGGCCGCCGTGCTGTTCGCCGTGGAGACGTTCGGCGGGCTGGACGTCCTCGTCAACAACGCCGGAATCGCGAGCGCAGCGCCGATCGAGAGCTTCCCGATCGACGTCTGGACCCGCACGATCGAGATCAACCTGACCGGGACCTTCCTCGGCATGCGGGCCGCCATCCCCGCGCTCTCACGCCGCGGCGGCGGCTCGATCATCAACGTGTCGTCGGTCGAGGGCCTCCTCGGCAGCGCCGGCCTGCACGCCTACGTCGCGTCGAAGTTCGGCGTGCGCGGCATCACGAAGTCGGTCGCCCTCGACGTGGCGCCCCTCGGCATCCGCGTGAACTCGATCCACCCCGGCTTCATCGAGACCGCCATGACGAAGTCCCTCGACGTCGACATGGTCGAGATCCCGCTGCGCCGCGGCGCCAAGCCGGAAGAGGTCTCCAACCTGGTCCTCTACCTGGCGAGCGACGAGTCCAGCTACTCCACCGGCGCCGAGTTCGTCATCGACGGCGGCCTGACGATCGGCATTCCGCACAACTGACCGTCGGCTCTGACGACCCGCGAGAGTACATTTTTGGCCCTTAAACCACACGGTTAAGGGCCAAATATGTACTCTCGCGGAGGTTGGAGCGGGTTACGGGCGGGCTTCGAGCAGCGCCAGCGCTTCGAGGGCCGCGAAGGGCTTCTCGATGTGGGCGAAGTGGCCCGTGCCCGGGATCGTTCGCGAGACGAAGCCGGGAATGACGGCGGCGAGCCGGGCGCGGTCCGAGTCGGCGACGAAGACGTCCGCGTCGCCCTGGATCGCGTGCACGGGACAGGTGATCCGCGACCATGACCGCGCCGGGTCATGGGCTCCGGCGAGGGCGGATGCCGCGGCGAACGCCCGGGGGCGGACTTCCGTCGCGAGGGCCGAGATCACGCTCGCGTGCACAGCATGGACCCGGCTGAACAGGGGCGCGGTGAGGGTGCGGAGCACACCTACCCGGTCGAGCCGGCGCACGAGACCTCGGCCGACCGGCTCGACGACCGCGAGGGCGCGCATCACACCGAGCAGGGCGCTGTACCCGGGCAACATGGTGAAGCGGGTCAGCGGATGCCGCACGCTGTCGACCACCGAGAACGTCGTCGCCGACACGAGGGAGACCGACACGGTAGCGGCAGGTTCGAGTGCGGCCAGTTCGAGGGCGAGGAAACCGCCGAGGGAATGCCCGATCACGTGCCAGTGCTCGTAGCCGAGTGCACGGGCGGTTTCGGCGATCAAGGCCACCACCGACGTGATGCCCGGGGCGGGCCGGGCGGAGTGCCGGCCGGAGGCATCCGCTGCTTCGCTGTCGCCCCAGCCGGGCAGGTCGGGAATGATCAGGTCGGTGAGCGCGAGTGCGCCGGAGGGAACGGAGCCCGTGGAGTCCGTGGAGCCCGGGCGTGTCGAGCCGTCGGACGCCGCCGCCGAGAGGAGCGGGGTCCAGGTCGTCCAGGAACCGGCGGCCCCGTGCAGGAGGACCGTCGCCGTGTCGCTGCCCGTGCGGCGGCCGTGCCGAACCACAAGTGTGCCCGAGCCGAGGCGCATCGAGCTCGTGGTCAGGCCGAAGGCGCGGGCGTCTGTCGAGAGCGGGAAAGGGCAATACTCCTCCTGCCGCATTTCGGTCACGGGCGTCCCGGCCGGCACGAGAGGCGCCGGGGATGCGGGCCGCGCCGTTCGGTCGGGAGTTCGTGTCAGCAGGGTGGTCATGACAGGTATTCGTCGCCCCGGGGCAATCGGTTTGCCGGCGCGCAAAAGGACAGGACCGATCAAAACCCGGCCCGGCCAGGCTCGGGCGAGCCGCCGGCGGACGACGGTAGGGAACGCGTGTGGAATAGGAACGGGCCCGGTTCCGTTGTCTGGAGCGCACCCTGCGTCTTTCCTGCGCCGGCCGGTTCGGCCGCGCCCGGCGCACCCTCCGTACTACGAAAAGAGCGACTGTGACCTTGTTCTCCCCGCTGACCCTCGGCGACCTCCACCTGCCGAACCGCCTCGTGATGGCGCCTCTGACCCGCACCCGGGCCGGCCTCGACGGCATCCCCGGACCGATGGTGGTCGAACACTACCGCCAGCGCGCATCCCTCGGCCTGATTGTGTCCGAGGGGGTCTACCCGAGCCACGCCGGACAGGGATACACCGGCCAGCCGGGGCTCGTCACCGCTGAGCAGGTCGACGGCTGGCGTTCCGTCGCGTCCGCCGTGCACGAGGCCGGCGGCCTCATCGTCGCCCAGGTCATGCACGCCGGCCGGGTCTCGCACGACCTCGTCAACGGCGGCTACGACGTCGTCGCGCCGAGCGCGATCGCCATCGCCGGCGAGACGCACACCCCGGAGGGCAAGAAGCCCTACCCGGTGCCGCACGCGCTGACCGAGGACGAACTCCCCGGCATCGTCGCGGAATTCGTGCGGGCGTCGCAGAACGCCATCGCGGCCGGGCTCGACGGCGTCGAGATCCACAGTGCCAACGGCTACCTCCTGCACGAGTTCCTCTCACCGGCCTCGAACCAGCGCACGGATGCCCATGGCGGCTCGCCCGCGAACCGCGCCCGCTTCGTGATCGAGGTCGCGACCGCCGTCGCCGCCGCGATCGGCGCCGGCCGGGTCGGGATCCGCATCTCTCCGGAGCACAACATCCAGGACGTCCTCGAGACGGATGCCGCAGAGACGCTCGCCACCTACACCGCTCTGGTCGACGGGCTGGCCCCGCTCGGCCTCGCGTACCTCAGCGTCCTGCACCAGGACCCGACCGGCGACCTGATCCAGGGACTGCGCGCCCGCTTCGGCGGACCGCTCCTGATCAACACCGGCTTCGGCACCGTCACGACCCGGGCAGAGGCCATGGCCATCCTGGCCGACAATGTCGCTGACGCCGTCGTCGTGGGACGCGCCGTCATCGCCAACCCCGACCTCGTGCACCGCTGGCGCGACGACCTGCCCCTCAACGCCCTCGACGCACAGACCCTCTACGGCAGCACGGCCGCCGGCTACACGGACTACCCGGCCCTGGCCACCGCCGAGTAGTCACCGACCCGAACCGATTCGACGGACATTTTGAGGTTGTGGGCCGGTTTTCACCGTCCCACGTACTGAAAAACCGGAATCTCCGTCGAATCGGTTCGGGCCCGAAGGGTTACGGGCCCGAACCGCGCTAGCGGCCGGCCGGGCTCAGGGCGGCCAGCCGGGTCGCGGCCTGCTCGAGCAGGTCGACCTTCTTACAGAAGGCGAAGCGCACGAGCGAGGCATACTGCGGCCGGTGCTCCGGGCTGCAGAACGCTCCGATCGGAACGGCGACGACGCCCGCGAGGGCGGGAAGTTCGCGGCAGAAGTCCGCACCGTCCGCATAGCCGAGCGGGGCGGCATCCGCCACGATGAAGTACGAACCGCTCGGACGCGACACGGCGAAGCCCGCGGCGACCAGGCCACGCTCGAGGACGTCACGCTTGCCCTCCAGCGAAGCGGCGATACCGGTGAAGTACGAGTCCGGGAGATCGAGCCCCCTGGCGATCGCCGGCTGGAACGGCGCGCCGTTCACGTAGGTCAGAAACTGCTTGACCGCGAGGATTGCCGTCACGAGCGCGGGCGGTGCCGTCAGCCAGCCGATCTTCCACCCCGTCGTGTTGAACGTCTTCCCGCCGGAAGAGATCGTGACGGTGCGCTCGAATGCCCCGGGGAGGGTCGCGACGGGCAGGTGCCGCACACCGAAGGTGAGGTGTTCGTAGACCTCGTCGGTGACGATGATCGCGTTGTGCTGTTCGGCGAGCCGGACGATGAGCTCGAGCGTCTCGCGCGGGAACACGGTCCCCGTCGGGTTGTGCGGGTTGTTCAGGAGAATGAGGCGGGTGCGATCGGTGATCGCGGAACTGAGCTCGTCGAGGTCCGGCTGGAAGTCTGGCGCGTGCAGGCGCACGGTGCGGTGCAGGCCGCCGCCGAGCGCGATCAGGCCGCCGTACGCGTCATAGAACGGTTCGAACGTCACGACCTCGTCGCCGGGCTCGATCAGGGCGAGGATCGTCGCGGCGAGCGCCTCTGTCGCCCCAGCGGTCACGAGGACTTCGGTCTCCGGGTCGACGGCGAGACCGTAGAAACGCTGCTGGTGACGCGCGATCGCGTTGAGAAGAACGGGGAAGCCGCGGCCAGGCGGGTACTGGTTGACCCCGTCCGTGATGGCCTGGCGGGCGGCGTCGAGTACTTCGACGGGGCCGTCCTCGTCCGGGAACCCCTGCCCGAGATTGATCGCACCGGTGCGAGCGGCGAGTGCGCTCATCTCGGCGAAGATGGTGGCGGCGATCGTGCCGTCCGCGCCCAGGAGGCCGGCGCCCCGGGCGGTGCGCCGCCAGGCACCCGGTATGGTCGCGGTGGGTACGATCTCACGGGAGCCAGGCATGAATCCAAACTACGACATCCCCCGCGCGGATGACTCAAGCCGCGGTGCTCGCCGGCGAGGAGCGCCAGACCCATCCGGCCGGCCCGGACTCCCGGGGACCCACCCCAAGCAACATCACGGCTTCGTCATTGAATGCTCTCAGCTTGAGCGGAGGATTCGTTCAGGTTCGGGCGCGAAGCTGGCATCGCTTGGAAGGAGCACCTCATGACCGAACACCCGCAGGACCCAGACATTAATAGCGAGCGTCCCGCTGGCGACGTTCCCTCCGACGCCGGCCAGACCGCCGCGTCCGGACAGCCGGCCACCGACGCCGGCGCCGCGCAGACGACCGAGTACCCGGCCCCCGCCGCGAACGCCGACAACACGACAGAGGTCGTCGGCTTCCCGCCGGCCGCGCAGCCGGTTACCGAGCAGCCGCAGGGCGTCGTCGCCCAGCCGGCATCCGCTCCCGCCGAGGCGCAGGCCCCCCAGGCGCCGCAGTCGATCCAGGCGCCGCAGCAGCCCGTCCCGAACGCCTCGAACCAGGTCACCCAGCCGACGCTTCCCTACGCGACGGATGCCTTCGGCCGGCCCCTGGGCGGAGCAGACGGCTCCGTCCCGCCTCACTTCGCGGCCACGGCGGCACCCTTCTCCTACGCCCCCCAGGGCGGCGGCCCGAACGGACCCACCGGTCCGTCCTCTGCCCCCCGGCCCAAGGACCCGGCCCGTCGCCGGGCCGGACTCAGCTTCGTCGCGGCGCTCGCTATCGGCGCCCTCATCGGCGGCGCATCGGGCGCCGGCGTGATGGCCCTCCTCTCCGGAGGCCAGGGCAACGGCACCCCCGTCAGTCAGGCCCAGGGCTCGAGCACCGTGGTCGTCAATAACACCGAGAGCGTCAACCAGATCACGGCGGCGACCGCGAAGGCCATGCCGAGCGTCGTCACCATCAACGCGACCAGCGGCACCTCCGGCGGCACCGGATCCGGCGTCGTCCTCACCTCCGACGGCTACGTCCTGACCAACACCCACGTCGTGACCCTCGACGGCGCGAGCGCAGACGCGACCCTCGAAGTGACCGCGAGCGACGGGAAGGTCTACAAGGCGACGATCGTCGGCACCGACCCGATCTCCGACCTCGCGGTGGTCAAGCTCACCGACGCGAGCGGTCTCACCCCGATCAACTGGGCGGACTCGAGCAAGCTCAACGTCGGCGACACCACGATCGCCATCGGCGCCCCGCTCGGCCTCTCCGGAACCGTCACGGACGGCATCGTCAGCGCCCTCAACCGGAGCATCTCGATCGCCTCCTCTGCGGCGCCCACCAAGGACACTCCGGACGCGACGGCCCCGAGCACCGACAACCCCTACTTCTGGAACTTCGACCTCCCGAACAAGGACGGCAGCGCGCAGCCGACCACGCCGAGCACGACGAGCAGCATCTCGCTCTCCGTGATCCAGACGGATGCCGCGATCAACCCCGGCAACTCCGGTGGCGCCCTGCTCAACTCGAAGGGCGAACTGATCGGCATCAACGTCGCGATCGCCAACGCGGGCGGATCCTCCTCATCGGGAACGGCTGCCGGAAGCATCGGCGTCGGCTTCTCGATCCCGGCGAACCTCGCCAAGCGCGTCTCCGACGAGATCATCGCCAACGGCAAGGCCACCCACGGCCTGCTGGGCGCGAGCATCACGACCGCGACAAGTGACACGAGCAGCACGGTCGGCGCCCTCGTCAGCGAGGTCACGTCGGGTGGTGCCGCCGAGAAGGCAGGCCTCAAGAAGGGCGACGTCGTCACGAAGTTCAACGGAGTGCCGATCACCGACGCGAAGGATCTCACCGCCCAGGTACGGGTGCTCGCCGCCGGCGCAACGGCCGACCTCGTCTACGTGCGCGACGGCAAGTCCTTCACCGTGTCCGTCACGGTCGGGGAGCTCTCCAGCTAGCAGGTCCGCACTCCTTCCACGCCCTGCGCCGCCGGGGATGGGCCCGCGGGG
>NZ_JASJVI010000038.1:0-34819 GCF_035019865.1 Cryobacterium sp. 10I5 | reverse complement strand
ATCAACGAACCCGAGAAAGCAGGAACGAACTCAATGACCGCCTAGAGAATATGACTCATACAGGTTGACATCTTCCGTGGCGATCTGAGCGTTGACGGTCGAGACGCCCAACTGAGCGGCGGCTGCCGCTGCGCCGATCACTGGTTGGCGCAGCAGAATACCCACGAGCCGGTGGGCTGCTGAGTCCTGGCGCGCGCGGATGCGCCCGCGCCATTCCGCCTGCACGCTTCCCAGGTCAGCCACGAGGACGCGACCGTTGTGCACCGCTGCGAACGATGCGTAGGCAATGGAGCGGATTATTGGGGTGACATCCCCGGCCCGGTACGCGCTCAGGGCATCGAAATATCGAACGGTGTTGCGGAGTAGCCCCGCGGAGATCGGAACAGCCACGTTCCGCGTGAGCTCGCCCCCGCGCAGCATCGCCTGAATGAGAGAGCGACCGACTCTCCCGTTGCCGTCGGGGAACGGGTGAATTGTCTCGAACTGAGCGTGAGCGATCGCAGTCTGAGCGAGCACGGGAAGGTTGACGCGATTGGCGAAGGCAACGAGGTCGTCCATGAGTGCAGGGACCCGATCGTGATGTGGTGGGACGAACTGTGCGAAGTGCGGCCCCACGCTACTGACTCCGATCCAAACCTGCTGGTCACGCCAGTGCCCGACCACGCCCGGGTTGCTGTGCTCGAGGAGTGCGCGGTGCATCTCCAGGATGGCGGCGCCGTCGATCGAGCCAGACAGCGAAAGTGCTGCTTGCATGGCTCCGACATTGCCGGCGATGAGCTGCGCATCCTCCGAGGCCCGCTCACCGAGTTCCGCCAGGGCTATCTCCCGTGCGTCGCTGGTCAGGTGCTCAATCTCTGAGCTGGCAGCGCTCTCGGCGCGAAGGAGAACGGCCGCGAATGGTGCTGTGAGGTGACCGACTTCCGCATCGAATCGAGCCAGCTCACTAGCGGCCTCTTCGGTCAGGGCTTGCAGCTCGGTGTCGAGCGGCAACTGGAGATCAGCGATGAACGCGGGCACCGACGCAAGGTATGGGCCTGAGGCCAGGCGATTCTGGGTGCGTGAGCCGTACTCGTCCTGCACCTTGTGCCAAGGGCGTTCTTCGTAGTGCATAGCCAGCCAGGGCGACTTCTCCTTAGACGTGGTCATGCAGCGAGCATACCGATTCTTGGTTACTCATCCATTGCTATGAGCCCTGCCAAGTGTGAGTAGAACCGAGTCGGTGACGAGGGAACAATTGACCGCCCTTCAATGGACTTCGCTTGGCTGCTGTCTACGCGTAAATCGCTAGCGGGATGATTCGAATGGACTTCCCTGCGATACGGGAAGTGAGTTCTGGATTGAGCAATGCGTCAACGGTGGTGCCGCCGAACTTTGCTGGGCTTTGTGAGCTGAGGGTCGCCTTCATGCCGGCAATCAGAGCGTCAACACCGTCAGGGTTCACGTTGCGGAGAAGCTTGTTTCTCTGAAGAACCGGAACATTCTCTTCGGCCGGGGAAATTGCCTTCCCGAGAACGGTGAACACGCCGTCGAGAATCCTGTCTTCATCGTCTACGACGAAATGAGGGTTGTCGCAGATAGTGACTGCAGTGAACGTGTCGTCATCGCTCCCTACGAGTCCGTAGTATTCGCGGGTCTTGTCCCGTCGAAAGTCAGCTTGAACTGCTCTCGTAACGTCTCCCCAGAGGTCCCCCTGCGCCGTCGCAGTATGCTCCATCTTCAGGGCAGCAATTCGTACCTTCTCCAGGTCGCCATAGTCATTGAAGAGGGCAAGCTCTTTTTTCTTGACGATGAACTTCGCAATCTGGGAGACGAGTTCGGGGGTAACAACATCCATGATTGTCACAAGTTCTGATGGCCTGAAAGTGGCTTGATACTCCACGAACTCGCCACCCTCAATTGACTCGGCGTCAGCAACGGAACTAAGGGTGCGCAGTAAGCCCTTCTCCTTCAACGCACGGCGAACAACGTTCAGGTAGAAGGCCTGCGAGTACACAAACGACTGCGTGGACCGTGAGCCAGTGCTGACGGCCTTTGCGAGGGAGCCGGCCAGAGTGATATCGCCCGCAACAGTAGCCTTGCCGACCAACGGGAATTTCGCCGTCCCGTCTGCCGTCAACGTCGCATCAGCGTCGCCCGACTTAGTCTTCGACGAATCGCTATGTGTCTCCTCAATGGTCGAGGTGACAAGCGGGGAGTCCAGCAACTGCTGCACGAGACCGGCTATATGTTCAGAGTTCTGGTAAATCGAAATCGTTGGTCGTTCCAACGCAGCTTCGGCGAGCGGATTCCTCGTCAACTTTTCCCCCTGATTTCAAAATGAAATCCCGCTTCAGTGTCCCTGAGCGGGTCTTTTGCCACCCTACTTGCACCTACAGACAACGCCGTCGGTGGCCCTCTGTGTGAAGCAAAGTTGGGTCACATGCGTCATGGCGTTGCGTACGCGGCGCTCTATCTTGGAGCGCCCACGCGCGACGAGCTACTCATCGTCAGCGCTGGCGTGGGCAATCTCGTGGCGTGCAGCTTCCATGCGTTTCTGCGTTTCGGTCAGCTGGTCCCGCCCACCTGGGTGTGGCACGGGAAACCAAACCGTCGCCGCCCGCGCGGCGTAACGCTCGGCCAACAGCTCGGCTTCTCTCGTTCCGTACAGCCGTGGCTGCTTGCCGTTCTCGGTGATTGTGTACTCCCCGCTGGAGCCAGGGTAGCTCCAGACCCAGGCGATTAAGCCTGCGGTTTGGAGTTCGTCGAGGAAATCGCCTAAGTGCGCTTGCCTCGCGATTCGGTAGGGATGTTTCATGTCATCTCCGCTCTGATTGCAGCATGCGGCCAGAGCTCAGCGTTCAGCCCGCGCTCGAAGTGCGTGATGGTCCATGCGTCCGGCCAACTCTTGCCGTTGAGCGCATTCAGAACCGTTACGTGACTGAGCCCGCATTCTGTGGCAACGGACCGCGCGCTGTTGTCGCCGATTGCATCTCGAACGTTCAGGGCGAACTGACGCACAACCTCTGCGCTCGGGTTGTCCGAAGGATTCTCCGGCCAACCCGTGCACAATTCAATAGGTAGAGGTCGCTTTACGTTCGCCATTCGCAGCGCCCCTTCAAATCGGGAAAGCAATTAGCTGAAGGAGCATCGCTGCCCCACGTGGCCAAGTCAGATGCGAAAATGGCCAACTAATTTGCGAAATGGCCAACTAAATCGCGAAACAACACCAGGGCTAGAAGTCCCAGTCGGCGTCTTCCGTGTTCACGGCCTTGCCGATCACGTACGAGGAGCCAGACCCGGAGAAGAAGTCGTGGTTCTCGTCGGCGTTCGGCGAGAGCGCTGACAGGATCGCCGGGTTCACGTCGCACACCTCCTTGGGGAAGATGGCCTCGTAGCCGAGGTTCATCAGGGCCTTATTGGCGTTGTAGTGCAGGAACTTCTTGACGTCTTCGGTCAGGCCGACGGTGTCGTAGAGGTCCTGGGTGTACTGCACCTCGTTCTCGTAGAGCTCGAAGACGAGGTTGAACGCGTAGTCCTTGATCTCATCGCGACGCTCCTGCGTCGCCGCCTCGAGGCCCTTCTGGAACTTGTAGCCGATGTAGTAGCCGTGCACCGCTTCGTCACGAATGATCAAGCGGATGAGGTCGGCCGTGTTGGTCATGCGGGCGCGGCTGGAGAACCACATCGGCAGGTAGAAGCCCGAGTAGAACAGGAACGACTCGAGCAGCACCGAGGCGACCTTGCGCTTGAGCGGGTCGTCACCCTGGTAGTAGTCCATCACGATCGAGGCCTTGCGCTGCAGGTTGACGTTCTCCGTCGACCAGCGGAACGCCTCGTCGATGTCCTTGGTGTTGCTCAGGGTGGAGAAGATCGACGAGTAGCTCTTGGCGTGCACGGACTCCATGAACGCGATGTTCGTGTACACCGCCTCTTCGTGCGGGGTGATCGCGTCGGGGATCAGCGAGACGGCACCAACGGTGCCCTGAATCGTGTCGAGCAGGGTCAGGCCGGTGAACACGCGCAAGGTGAGCTGCTGCTCGACCGGGGTGAGCTGGTTCCAGGACTGCACGTCGTTCGACAGCGGGATCTTCTCCGGCAGCCAGAAGTTGTTGGTCAGCCGGTTCCAGACGTCGACGTCTTTCTCATCTTCGATCTTGTTCCAGTTGATCGCATCGACATGCGAGATGAGCTTGAGCTTGTCAATCATTTCGTGTTCCCTTTTCGGCCGGTCTCAGTCTTCGGCCGGTATCGGACGAGTCAGCGTGCACTGTGGATTACAGCATCCACAGTAGATGAAGCGGGCGCTGTGCTTAGAGCATGCAGCTCACGCAACCGTCGACCTCGGTCCCTTCGAGGGCCATCTGGCGGAGACGGATGTAGTAGATGGTCTTGATGCCCTTGCGCCACGCGTAGATCTGCGCCTTGTTGATGTCGCGGGTCGTCGCGGTGTCCTTGAAGAAGAGCGTGAGCGAGAGGCCCTGGTCGACGTGCTGCGTTGCCGCGGCGTAGGTGTCGATGATCTTCTCCGCGCCGATCTCGTAGGCGTCCTGGTAGAAGTCCAGGTTGTCGTTCGTCATGAACGGCGCCGGGTAGTAGACGCGGCCGAGCTTGCCTTCCTTGCGGATCTCGATCTTCGAGGCGATCGGGTGGATCGACGAGGTCGAGTTGTTGATGTACGAGATCGACCCGGTCGGCGGAACGGCCTGCAGGTTCTGGTTGTAGATGCCGTGCTCGATGACGGATGCCTTGAGCTCGGCCCAGTCGGCCTGGGTCGGGATGCGCACCCCGGCCTTCTCGAACAGCTCGGCGCCGCGAATGGTGGCCGGGACCCACGCCTGGTCGGTGTACTTGTCGAAGAACGTGCCGGAGGCATACGTGGAGTCCTCGAAGCCGGCGAACGCGTGGCCACGCTCGATGGCGAGCGTGTTCGAGGCGCGGAGGGCGTGGAACAGCACCGTGTAGAAGTAGATGTTCGTGAAGTCGATCGCTTCTTCGCTGCCGTAGTACACCCGCTCACGGGCGAGGTAGCCGTGCAGGTTCATCTGGCCGAGGCCGATCGCGTGCGACTTGTCGTTGCCGTCTTCGATCGAGCGCACCGAGGTGATGTGGCTCTGCTCGGAGACCGAGTTGAGGCCACGGATCGCGGTTTCGACGGTCCTGCCGAAGTCCGGAGAGTCCATCGACAGGGCGATGTTCATCGACCCGAGGTTGCAGGAGATGTCCTTGCCGATGGTGTCGTATGACAGGTCTTCGTTGTAGGTGGTCGGGGTGTTGACCTGGAGGATCTCCGAGCACAGGTTCGACATGTTGATGCGGCCCTTGATCGGGTTCGCCGCGTTGACGGTGTCCTCGAACATGATGTAAGGATAGCCGGACTCGAACTGGATCTCCGCGAGGGTCTGGAAGAAGTCGCGCGCCTTCATCTTGGACTTCTTGATCCGCGGGTCGTCGACCATCTCGTGGTACTTCTCGCTCACCGAGATGTCGGCGAAGGGCACACCGTAGACGCGCTCGACGTCGTAAGGCGAGAACAGGTACATGTCCTCGTCCTTCTTGGCGAGCTCGAAGGTGATATCGGGGATGACGACGCCGAGCGACAGGGTCTTGATCCGCACCTTCTCGTCGGCGTTCTCCCGCTTGGTGTCGAGGAAGCGCATGATGTCGGGGTGGTGCGCGTGCAGGTACACGGCGCCGGCGCCCTGGCGGGCGCCGAGCTGGTTCGCGTAGCTGAAGGAGTCTTCGAGGAGCTTCATCACGGGGATGATGCCGCTCGACTGGTTCTCGATCTGCTTGATCGGAGCGCCGGACTCACGGATGTTGCTGAGCAGCAGGGCGACGCCGCCGCCGCGCTTGGAGAGCTGGAGGGACGAGTTGATGCCGCGGGCGATCGACTCCATGTTGTCTTCGATGCGGAGCAGGAAGCAGGAGACGAGCTCGCCGCGCTGCGCCTTGCCCGAGTTCAGGAACGTCGGCGTCGCGGGCTGGAAGCGGCCGGCGATGATCTCCTCGACAAGGCCGATCGCGAGCTTCTCGTCGCCCTGGGCGAGGCCGAGGGCGGTCATGACGACGCGGTCCTCGAAACGCTCGAGGTAGCGGTTGCCGTCGAAGGTCTTAAGCGTGTAGGACGTGTAGTACTTGAAGGCGCCCAGGAAGGTCTGGAAGCGGAACTTCTTCGAGTACGCAAGATCGTTGAGGCGCGTGATGAAGTCGAAGGAGTACTGGTCGAGCACGGCCTGCTCGTAGTACTCCTTCTCGACGAGGTAGTCGAGTCGCTCCCGGAGGGAGTGGAAGAACACCGTGTTCTGGTTGACGTGCTGCAGGAAGAACTCCCGGGCCGCTTCCCTGTCCTTATCGAACTGGATTTCCCCGTTCGGCCCATAGAGGTTGAGCATGGCGTTGAGGGAGTGATAGTCCATCGCGAGCGCGACCTGCGCGTGCGGGGCTACTTTCACGGCTGTTGCTTCCAAAATGATTCCAATCCGTCGTGAACGATGCGCACATCATCCGGAGTTCCCAATACTTCAAATCGATACATATGCGGCACGTTGCACTTGGCCGCGATAATGTCCCCCGCGATGCAGAATGCCGTGCCGAAGTTCATGTTGCCCGCGCCGATCACGCCACGGATGAGCGAACGGTTGTGTTCGTCGTTCAGAAAGCGGATGACCTGCTTCGGCACCGCTCCCCTGGCCTCGCCGCCGCCATAGGTCGGCACGACGAGCACATAGGGCTCGGTCGCCCGGAGCGGCTCGTCGCGCGCGTGCAACGGGATGCGCGCGGCCGGCCTCCCGAGTTTTTCCACGAACCTCTGGGTGTTCCCCGAGGTGCTGGAGAAATAGACGATTTCAGCCATTTGCTGCCGGCTTCACTCTCGAACCGCTCGCTTCAGTCCCGTAGCGCTGACCGTTCAGGCGAGGCGTGCGGCGAGTTCGTTGATCTTGTCCGGGCGGAAGCCGGACCAGTGGTCCTCGTCGGTGATGACGACGGGTGCCTGCAGGTATCCAAGAGCCTTGACGGCCTCGAGGGCGTTCTCGTCGACGGAGAGGTCGAGCACTTCGTACTCGATACCTTTGTTGTCGAGGGCCCGGTAGGTGGCTGTGCACTGCACACATGAGGGCTTGGTGTAAACCGTGATTGCCATCTGGAAGGCCTTTCTCGTGTTCAAAAAATAGGTAGTTCAGAAAATAACGTGGTTCAGAAGTGAGTGCGCCAGTACGACTGTGCAAGTGCGATGCGGTCCGGCGAAACGCGGGATGTCACGTGTGTTGCGGCGTTGCTGTGCTGGAGACCAATACTACATGTAGTGCCACCGAATGGGAATGGCCACTACATGCGGTAATTACAATTATGTAGTTATCCACCGACATTCGAGTTGTTGTCAACAGGCCGGCGCATTCGGAGGCCCGGTTTCCTGCGGAAACCGCCCGGATATCCACACCCTGCAGAAACAGCATCCGCACCTCTGTGGATAACTCAGCGCGGGCGTGTCGCCGCCCGCGGCACCTCGTGTTCCACCAGGAAGTCGAAAAACCGCCGGGGAGACTCGACCAGATCCCAGTCCCAGCGCATGAAGCTGTCCGAGTGTTCCCGAAGTGCGTCCTCGCGCTTCTTCTCCTGCAGGACGACCTCGGCCGGATCACGTCCCGCCAGGATTCGCGCCCTGGTGTATTTCTGGTGCCCGTCGAATTCGCCGATCTTCCGCACGGTTCTCCAGTAGAAGTCCACCCAGTAGTCGTGCCCCCGGACATTCGGAAAACAGACTTGCAACTCCGGCACGACGAAGCCCAACTCGAACAGACGCACCCGGCTGAGCGACTCGCCCCCATTCGCCGACAGCGGATTGGCGAAGTCGATTGCCGCCTCGGCCTGCCGATAGCCGCGCCGGGGATTCACAAGCGCCAGCTCGGTGAGCAGGTCGTCCTTTGTGATTGCCCTGGCCCCCGCGCGTCCGAGACGCACATCGTCAGCGGCCCGCACTTGTTCCACCCGGAGGGCATGGTCGATCATGACCACGGCCGTCAGAAAATTCGTTCCCGCGGCGACGTCGACAAGGGTACGGACGAGCGACGTCACGGTGCATCCGGCCACCTCGACCGTGTCGGGTGCGGACGCGGACGCTCCGCGATGCGCCGTCAGGAAGCGGGCATGGCTCCCACCGGTTGCTTCCGGATCGAGGGCATGCACCTCGCGCGGCCACAGACCGATGTACGGGAGGCCGTGCAGCGCGGCTGCGGAGATGTGCGAAAGGACAAGGGGCCGTATGGCGCACGCGGCAGAAGCACGAACGAACAACCGATACCGGTTGTCGGGGTCCGACTCCCGCCAGAATGCTCCCCAGACGAACATCCCCCGCCGGATGCGCACCAGCGTGCCGTCTCTGAGCAGCGCATCTATCGCCGTGGATTGGAGGCCGGCGGCATTGAGGGCCCCGGTGGGAATCAGCTCACGGTAGCGAGCGGCGAGGGTGTCGAGTCGAGTTGTCATCGCCCGAGTTTCGGCGGTACCGCCCAGGCCCGCTCGGCTACCGCGACTCCTGTGGACAGTCGCCGCAGCATCCGCCCCGTTGAGGACCCTCCACCTCGCGGCGCGCGCTACGCCTCGCGGGGCGCGCGTTACGTCTCGCGGCGCGCGTTACGTCTCGCGGCGCGCGTTACGTCTCGCGGCGCGCGTTACGTCTCGCGGCGCACCGAGGAGCGCTCGCCCCGAGACGAAACCACCGCCACGAGCGGATGCCGGGGCCGGCACGAACGCGCCCTCTCGGGGCGCGCACCACACCTCGCGGCGCGCGTTACGTCTCGCGGCGCGCGTCACGTCTCGCGGCGCACCGAGGAGCGCTCGCCCCGAGACGAAACCACCGCCACGAGCGGATGCGCGGGCGTGTCGCCACCTGGTGCGCCTAGGCGCGCGGGGCGGTCGACTCCCGGACGATGAGCTCAGGGATGGAACCCGGCAGGTCGGGCGCTTCCTCGTCTTCGAGTACGGCGAGGAGAGTGCTCAGGATGTTTCGGCCGAGTTCGTCGAAGTCCTGGCGCATGGTCGTCAGGGTCGGGGAGAAGAACGCGGCCTCGGGGATATCGTCGAACCCGATGACGCTCACGCGGTCCGGGACGGGGAGTCCGTTTCGGACGAGGGCGTGGATCAGGCCGAGCGCCATCTGGTCGTTGCCGGCGAACACGGCCGTGAAGTCGCCGTACGAGCCGGAGCGGATCAGGTCGACACCGAGGCGGAACCCGCTCGCCGGCGACCAGTCGCCGATCAGTGGTTCTCTCGCGATGAGGCCGCGGTCGCCGAGTTCGTCACGCCACCCCCTGGCCCGTTCGATGGCGTCGACGGAGTCGGCCGGTCCAGCGAGGTGCACGATGTTGGTGTGGCCGAGCTCGGCGAGATGCGCAACGGCGATCCGCGCGCCGCGATAGTTGTCGACGCCGACCCGGTGGAACCCGCCGCGGCCGCTCGATTCCACCGCGATGAGCGGCACCCCGAGTTCGATGCCCCTGACGGCCTCGAGGGCGCTGCGGTGCGCTGCGATCAGCACGATCGCCTCGACGTTCTGCCGCAGGAGGAGTTCGACGGCGGATCGCAGCGATTCCGGGTCCGACTCGAGCATGCTCGCCATGCTCACCGCGTACCGGGCGTCCCTCGCCGCCTCGTTGAAACGCAGGACAGTGCTCGATGGTCCGTAATCGGGGCCGCCGGTGGTGATCAGGCCGATCGTGCGGGAGCGACGAGTGACGAGGGCGCGCGCGGCCGGGGACGGCCGGTAGCGGAGTTGCTTGATCGCGTTCTCGACCCGTTCCCGCGTCGCGGGGCGCACGTTCGGGAGGTCATTGAGCACCCGGGAGACCGTCTGGTGCGAAACCCCGGCCAGCCGCGCGACATCGAAGATATTGGCGACGCGCGCCTTCTCATCGTCCTTGCTCACCAGGCTCATTGGCTCCCACCGACGCGCGATCAACGCATCGTCTCTCTGTCCCCTTATTCTGGCTCACGCGCGGGTGCCGTGGCCGACACGCTCGCGCCGGACGCGTTATCGACGGCGTGCCGTCAGGACCTTCTGCAGGACGATGAAGACGAGAAGGAGCGCGCCGATGAAGATCCGGGTCCACCACGAGCTGAGGGTGCCTTCGAAGGTGATGATCGTCTGGATCGTCCCCAGCACGAGCACGCCGAGCACGGAGCCGAGCACGAAGCCGTAGCCGCCCGTGAGCAGGGTTCCGCCGATCACGACCGCGGCGATCGCGTCGAGTTCGGTGCCGACCGCCGTGAGGCTGTAGCCCGAGAGCGTATAGAAGGTGAACAGCACCCCGGCAAGACCGGAGCAGAATCCGCTGATCACGTACACGAGGACCTTGGTCCGGGCCACCGGAAGTCCCATCAGCATGCCGGACTGTTCGCCGCCGCCGATCGCGTAGACGGTGCGCCCCAGGCGGGAGTAGTGCAGGACGAGGAACGCGGCCAGGACCACGAGAAGGGCGATCACGACGCTCGCCGTGATGCTCAGGCGCCCGCCGAGCGAGATCCTGGTCTGCGCGAGGCCGACGAAGACGGGGTCCGTGATCGAGATCGAGTCCTTGCTGATCACGTAGCAGAGCCCTCTGGCGAGGAACATCGCGGCGAGGGTCGCGATGAACGGCTGGATCTTGAAGACGTGGATCATCAGCCCGACCAGGAGTCCGAGCACCGATGTCAGCACGAGGATGAGCGGGATCACGACCGAGGCCGACCACCCGGACTGGAGCAGGCTCGCGGCGATCATCGTCGACAGGGCCAGGACGGCCCCGACCGACAGGTCGATGCCCCCGGTGAGGATCACGAACGTCATCCCGACAGCCAGCACGATCAGGTAGGCGTTGTCGACGAAAAGGTTGAGGATCACGGGCCCGGAAACGAAGCCACGATAGCGGCTCCCGCCAATCAGGAAGATGGCGACGAGCAGCACGAGGGTCACGAGGACGGGGCCGTACTTCGGGCTCGTGAAGGCGGACGAGACCCGGCCGAGCAGCCGGCGGCCCGCGTCGACCGGTGCGGAGGAGGTGTCGATGCTCATGAGACGGACGCCCTTTCGGCGGTTCGGGTACCGGGTCGCCCCCGGCCGAGTGACCGGCGCCGGCGGCCGAACGCGGCGTTCGTCGTCGGCGACTGCAGCAAGCAGACGGCCGTCACGACCGCGGCCTTGAAGACCATCGTCGCGATGGGAGGGATGCCGACCGTGTACACCGTTGTGACGAGGGTCTGGATGACGAGGGCGCCGACGAGGGTGCCGAGGAGTGAGTACCGGCCACCCGCGAGGGAGGTTCCTCCGATCACCACCGCGAGGATCGCATCCAGTTCGATGAAGAGGCCGGTGTTGTTGGCGTCGGCCGCCGTCTGGTTCGAGGTCAGGATGAGGCCGGCGATCGCGGCCGAGAAGGCCGAGAAGGTGTACACGGTGACAAGGAGCCCCCGCGACCGGACCCCGGCCTGCCTGCTCGCCTCCGGATTGATTCCGACCGATTCGATCAGGAGACCCAGGGCCGTGCGCCGGGTCAGCAGGGCGGCTGCGGCAAAGATGACGGCCGCGATGACGACGGAGACCGGGACGCCGAGCACGAAGCCGGACCCGATCACCTTGAACGGAGGACTGTTCACGGTGAGGATCTGGCCCTCGGTGATGAGCATCGCCGCCCCGCGCCCGGCCGTCATCAGGATCAGGGTCGCGATGATGGGCTGGATCCCGAGCACGGCCACCAGGAACCCGTTCCACAGACCGAGCACGAGGGCGATCAGGAGTGCGGCGATCACGGCGACCGCGACCGTGCCGATGCTGCCCGGTTCCGGGGAACCGAGGATGATCGAGCACGCGACGGCACCGGCGATCGCGCACACGGCGCCGACGGAGAGGTCGATCCCCCGCGTCGCGATCACGAGCGTCATCCCGACCGCGATGATGAGGGTCGGCGCGCCGTTGCGGGCGATGTCGACAAGGCTTCCGAAGAGATGCCCGTTCTTGACCTCAAGGCTGAAGAAGCCGGGGAAGGCCACGAGGTTGATGATGAACAGGACGAGCAGCATCACCACCGGCCAGAACAACCGGCTCGAGAACATCCGGCTCAGGTTCATCGTGCAACCGCCGTCAGTTCGCCATCGGCGATGATCGCCAGAAGACTGTCGACGGTCAGGTCGTCATTGACGATGTCGGCGACGAGCCTGCGGTCCCGCATGATCGCGATCCTGCTGCTGAGGCGCAGGACCTCCTCGAGTTCCGCAGAGATGAACAGCACGGACATCCCGTTTTCGGCGAGGTTGACCACGAGCTTCTGGATCTCGGCCTTCGCCCCGACGTCGATGCCACGGGTCGGCTCATCGAGGATCAGCAGCCGCGGGGCGACAGCGAGCCACCTGGCCAGCAACACCTTCTGCTGGTTGCCTCCGGAGAGGTTCCTGACGATGGCGTCGGGGTTGGCGGGCCGGATGTTCAGGGCCTGGATATAGCTGACCGCGAGCTCGTCCCGGCGCTTCCGTGAGATCGGGTGAAACCAGCCACGGTCGGCCTGCAGTGCGAGCACGATGTTGTCCCGCACGGTGAGGTCCTCAACGATTCCCTCTGCGCGCCGGTTCTCCGAGGAGTACGCAACCCCTCTCGCGAGAGCCGAGCGAGGGGTTCGGAATCGATGCGGGGTGCCGTCGATCCGGAGCGCCCCGGAGTCCGGCCGGTCGATGCCGGAGAGGATCCGGGCGAGCTCGGTGCGCCCTGAGCCGAGGAGACCGGCGAGCCCGACGACCTCGCCGGTGTAGATCCGGAGGTCGACCGGCGCGATGGACCCCTTCCGTCCGAGCGCCGTCGCAGACAGCAGGGGCACCTCGTCGTCTTCTCCGCCTCCCGGTTCGACGATCCGCCGCTCGAGGGCGTCGAGGATGGCGAGTTCCTTACCGATCATCTTCTGCACGAGATCCAGGCGAAGGATCTCGGCCGTGCGGTATTCGCCGACGAGTTTGCCGTTGCGCAGGACCGTCAGGCGGTCCGAGATCTCATAGACCTGGTCGAGAAAGTGCGACACGAAGAGAATCGCGACGCCCTCGGCCTTGAGCTCGCGGATCACCCGGAAGAGTTCGGCGACCTCGTCGGCGTCGAGGCTCGACGTCGGCTCGTCGAGGATCAGGACCTTCGCGTTGACGTCGATGGCCCGGGCGATCGCGACGAGTTGCTGGACGGCGAGCGAGTGCGAACCGAGAAGCGAGCCGGGATCGATGTCGAGGTGCAGGCCGCGGAGGAGCTCCAGCGCCCGGCGTCGGGTGGCCCTCCAGTCGATGCCGCCGAACCGGCGGGGTTCGCGACCGAGCATGATGTTCTCGGCGACGCTCAGATTCCCGAGCAGGTTCACCTCCTGGTAGACGGTGCTGATCCCGGCGCCCTGGGCCTGGGCCGGTCCCGCGAACGACACCCGGTTGCCGGCCAGCAGGATCTCGCCGCTGTCGGTCGGCCCGCTGTCGATCGGATAGACGCCGGTCAGCGCCTTGATCAGGGTCGACTTGCCTGCACCGTTCTCCCCGAGCAGCGAGTGCACCTCGCCGGGGAACATCCGGAAGCTCACCCCGTCCAGGGCCTTGACGCCGGGAAAGGAGATCGAGATGTTCGTCATCTCGACGACGGGGGCCTGTCCGTTCATTCACGTACTCTCTTCATCGTCTTGTGCAAGCGGATGCCGGTTCCCGGCGGCAGGGTCCGGCCGGCAACACGGCCGGCCGGCCACACGGCCGGCCGGTTCGCGCCGCCGGAGACCATCGAGCGGTGCCGGACCCGCTCAGTACTGACGGGTGGGAAGCGCGGCGGTCGCCTGCTCCCGGGTGAAGGTCGTCTCCTCCGTCAGGATGCGCTTCTCGACGCTCTCGCCGGCGACGACCTTTGTGACGATGTCGACCAGCTGCTTGCCGAGGAGAGGAGAGCACTCCACGATGAAGTTGATCTTGCCGTCGGAGAGGGCCTGCATGCCGTCCTTCACCGCGTCGATCGTGACGATCTTGATGTCCTTCCCAGGCACCTTTCCCGCGGCTTCGATGGCCTCGATGGCGCCGAGGCCCATGTCGTCATTGTGGGCGAAAATCAGAGTGGCGTCCGGGTTGGACTTCAGGAGCGCCTCGGTGACCTGCTTTCCGCCGGCCCTGGTGAAGTCACCGGTCTGCGATGCGACGATCTGGAACTTCGGATCCGCCTTGATGACATCCGCGAAGCCCTCCGCACGGTCGATGGCGGGAGCAGCGCCCGTCGTGCCCTCGAGCTGGATAATCTTGACCGGATCGGTCTGGTCCTTGTACTCGTCGACGACCCATTGGCCGGCCTTCTGGCCTTCCTTGACGAAGTCCGAACCGAGGAAGCTCACGTAGAGGCTGTCGTCCTTCGAGTCGACGGCGCGGTCTGTGAGGACGACGGGAATCCCGGCGTCCTTCGCTTCTTTCAGGACCGCATCCCAGCCGGTCTCGACGACGGGCGAGAACGCGATGACGTCGACGCCCTGGGTGATGTATGAGCGGATGGCCTTGATCTGGTTCTCCTGCTTCTGTTGCGCGTCCGAGAACTTGAGCTGCATTCCCGACGCGGCGAACGCAGCCTGGATGTCCTTCGTGTTCGCGGTCCGCCAGCCGCTTTCCGCGCCGACCTGGGCGAAGCCGACGACGATATCGGCCGGAGCTTTCGCGGCGCCCGTCGATGCGGTGTCCGAGGCAGTGGAACAGCCGGTGAGGGCCAGGAGAAAGGCGCCGACGGCGACCGCTCCGATCATCTTCCTGATCATGTGACTAAACCTCCTTGTTTAGCGTCCCGGCGGAACATTCTGCTGCGTGACTCGGTGCCGGGCGACCAGGTCGTTCTGGCCGATGCCGAAATGTTAGCGCTCACAAGTATGGGTTGACAAGCCCTCCAGATATCTTTTCGATCTCCTTCGCAGAGCGGGTCACGGGCATCCGCGCGGTGATTGTGAGCGCTCATATCCCCTCCCCCTTTCACGCAAACGGAGCCGGCCCCAGACCGGGGCCGGCTCCGCCAGCGGTGCTTGATGCGTTACTTGGTGAGCGGCGCGAGCTTGGGGTCGTTCGCGTAGGCCTCTGCCGCGTTCGCCTTCGTCACGATGACCGGAGGCAGCAGGTAGGCGGGAACGATCTTGACCCCGTTGTCGTACGACTTGGTGTCGTTCACGTCGACGGCCTCACCCTTCTGCAACGCCTGGGCCATCTTGATGGCCTGGGCGACGAGCACGCGGGTGTCCTTGTTGATCGTCGAGTACTGCTCGCCGGCCATGATCGACTTGACCGACTCGACCTCGGAGTCCTGGCCGGTCACGACGGGGATGGGCTTGCCTGCTGCCTTCACCGAGGTGATGATCGCCCGGGCCAGGGTGTCGTTCGGGGACAGGACACCGTCGAGGGCCTTGCCACCGTAGGTGCTGGTCAGGAGCGAGTCCATCCGGCTCTGCGCGTTCTCGGCCTTCCAGCCGGCGGTCGCCGTCTGCTTGATGTCGGTCTGGCCGGAAGCGACGACGAGGGTTCCGTCGTCGATCTTCGGCTGAAGGATGCTCATCGCACCGTTGAAGAAGACCGCGGAGTTGGCGTCGTCAGAGGAGCCGGAGAAGAGCTCGATGTTGTACGGCCCGGCCGCCTTCCGGCTCTTGAGTCCGTCCAGAAGCGCCTGGCCCTGGAGCTCACCGACCTTGAAGTTGTCGTACGCCACGTAGTAGTCGACGTCTGGCGTGTTGAGGATCAGCCGGTCGTAGGCGATCACCGTCGCACCCGCGTCCTTCGCCGCCTTCACCTGGGTTCCGAGCTGGCCGCCGTCGGCCGCGCCGATGATGATGACCTTGGCGCCGTTGGTGACCATCGCGGAGATCTGGTCCTGCTGGTCCTTGACCGTTGTCGAGGCGCCGGCGTACTGCACGTCACCCTTGAACCCGGCCGTCTTGAGGCCGTCTTCGAAGAGGCCGCCGGCGAGGACCCAGTTCTCCGAGGTCTTCGACGGAAGGGCGACACCGATCACCGAGTCCGCGGGGAATCCGGCGGCCGCTGTGGAGCCGCCCGTGGTGTCTGTGCGGGTGGAACACCCGGACAGTGCCATCAGGGCTACCGCTGCGATTGCTGTAGTCGCAAGGAGTTTTCGCATGTTCGATCGCTTTCTACTCAATGTGGTGGAGCAGGGATTGTGATGTACAGGCTGTGGAGCAAGGTCGTGAGGGGTGGAGCGGATGCCGCGGATCAGGACGGCATGCTCGCCGGCGGTCGGGCCGTGTCCGGCGTTCCGGAGTCCGGGACGACCATCGGCGGCTCGTCCGGAGCCGGGGTGGTCTTGCGGTTCCGGGTCATGAACCCGAGGATCGATGGCCGGCCCTGTTTCTTGTTCCAGACATCCACGCCGACGGCGATGAGAAGCACGAGACCCTTGATGATCTGCACCCGGTCGCTTCCGACGCCGAGGAGCTGGAGCCCGTTGTTGAGCACGGCCATCACGAGGCCGCCGATGATGGAGCCCGTAACGGTGCCGATGCCGCCGGATACCGCCGCACCGCCGATGAACACCGCGGCGATCGCGTCGAGTTCCCAGCTGAGGCCGTCCTGAGGCCCGGAGGCGACCGATCGGGCGACGAAGATCATTCCGGCGAGGGCGGCCAGGATCGACATGTTCATCATCACGAGGAAGTTGATCCGACGGGACTTGACGCCGGACATTTCGGCGGCGAGCTTGTTACCGCCGACGGCGTAGACGTGGCGGCCGAAGATCGTATTCCGGGTGATGAACGAGTACACCAGCACGAGCACCCCGAGGATGATGCCGGAGACCGGGAAACTCGTTCCGGTGCGGCCGCCCGCGAAGAGGAAGGTCGCGTAGATGACGACCGCGTCGAGCAGCACGACCTTGACGACGCTCACCCAGAGCGTGGACGGCGTCGAGCCCATGATCCGCTGCACGCGACGCGCCCTGATCTCCCGCCAGATCACGGCGATAACGATGATGAGCCCGAGCAGAAGGGTGAGGTTGTTATACCCGGTGTACGGGCCGACTTCGGGCAGGTACCCCGAGCCGATCGTGGTGAAGCCGGGGGGAACCGGCACGGTGTTGGCATTGCCGATCAGCTGGTTGCCACCGCGGAAGATGAGCATCCCGGCGAGGGTGACGATGAAGGCTGGCACCCCGACGAAGGCCACCCACCACCCCTGCCAGGCCCCGATCAGCATGCCCACGAAGAGGCCGAAGAGGATGGCGAGCGGCCAGGGCAGGTTCCAATCCTTCATGGACGTCGCCACGACGATGCCCACGAAAGCGGCCACCGATCCGACCGACAGGTCGATATGCCCGGCGATGATCACGATGACCATGCCGATGGCGAGGATCAGGATGTACGAGTACTGGCTGACGAGGTTGATCAGGTTGCCGGACGACAGGGTGAGGCCGTTGGTGAGGTACTGGAAGAGCAGGATGATTGCGATCAGGCTGAACAGGATGCCGAACTGGCGGAGGTTTCCCCCGCCGAAGAGCTTCCGGGCACTGCCAGACTCGCTGGTCTTGATCGTCTCGGTTGCCATCAGCTGCGAACCTTCTTTCTGGAGCTGGTCATGCTCTTCATCAGGGTCTCTGGGTCGGCCTCCGCCGCGGGGATGCAGTCCGTGATCGAACCCTCGAAGACCGTGTAGATGCGGTCGGCGAGCCCCAGGAGCTCAGGAAGTTCCGAGGAGATCAGGATCACTCCCTTCCCCTGCGCCGCGAGGTTCTGGATGATGCCGTAGATCTCGTACTTGGCGCCCACGTCGATGCCCCGGGTGGGCTCGTCGAGGATGAGCAGGTCGGGGTCCGTGAACATCCACTTGGCGAGGACGACCTTCTGCTGGTTGCCGCCGGAGAGCTTGCTCACCCCGGAATCGACAGTCGGCGTCTTGATCCGCAGGCTCGTCCGGTAGCCCTCAGCGATCGCAAACTCCTTGCCGTCGTTGACGACGGGCCCCGCCGAGATCTTGGAGAGCTTCGCGGACACGATAGAGCGCTTGACGTCGTCGAGCAGGTTGAGGCCGAGTGCCTTGCGGTCTTCGCTCACGTAGGCAAGTCCGTGGTCGATGGCCTCTGACACGTTCCGGAGTTCGATCTCCTTGCCGTCCTTGTACATCCGCCCGGAGAGGAACGTGCCGTAGGACCGGCCGAAGATGCTCATCGCCAGTTCGGTACGGCCGGCTCCCATGAGTCCGGCGATGCCGACGATCTCCCCGCGCCGCACGGTGAGGCTCGAGTTCTTGACCACCATCCGCTCGGTGACCTGCGGGTGCTGCACGTTCCAGTCCCGCACTTCGAAGAACACCTCTCCGAGTTTCGGGGTGTGATCGGGGAAGCGGCTCTCGAGGCTGCGACCCACCATGCCGCGGATGATGCGGTCCTCGTTGACCCCGTCCCTCACCACATCGAGGGTTTCAATCGTCTTCCCGTCGCGGATGATCGTGATGGAGTCGGCGACCTGTTCGATCTCGTTCAGCTTGTGGGAGATCATGATCGACGTGATTCCCTTGCCTTTGAGGCCCCGGATCAGGTCGAGCAGGTGCTGCGAATCCGCCTCGTTGAGCGCCGCCGTGGGCTCGTCGAGGATGAGCAGCTTGACGGACTTGCTGAGCGCCTTGGCGATCTCGACGAGCTGCTGCTTGCCGACGCCGATGTTCTTGATCAGGGTGTCCGGGTCCTCGCGGAGTCCGACCCGCGCGAGCAACTCGAGGGCGGTCTTCTTGGCCGTGATCCAGTCGATGGCGCCCCACCGGGTCGGCTCGTTGCCGAGGAAGATGTTCTCGGTGATGGACAGCTCGGGGATGAGCGCGAGTTCCTGGTGGATGATCGCGATCCCGGCTTCTTCGCTCGAGCGGATATCCCGGAAGTGCACGGTCGTGCCCTGATAGACGATGTCGCCGTCGTAGGTCCCGTACGGATATACCCCGGAGAGCACTTTCATGAGGGTGGACTTGCCTGCGCCGTTCTCGCCGCAGATGGCGTGAATCTCCCCGGCCTTCACGGTGAGGGACACGTCGGACAGGGCCTTGACCCCGGGGAACTCCTTCGTGATCGATCGCATTTCCAGAATGACCGGCCCGTCCCGCGGGATGGGCTCGTCGTTCATGACGTGCTGGGTGGACATCATTGTGCTCCTTGCGCCAGATGCCACAGATAGTAACCGGCAGTGACCGCGAGCAACAGGCTCGGAGCGGCCACTGCGGGTCACGCTTGGGTAACGGCTGGTCGGAGGCACAAAAAAGCGGGTCGGGCGCCCGAAGACGACCGACCCGCTCTGGGTGGACTACCGGGTCAGCGCCCGCCGGAGCGACGCTTGTTGTAGACGTCGAACGCTACGGCACCGAGCAGGACCAGGCCCTTGATGAGCTGCTGGTATTCCGTTCCGACACCGAGGATCGACATGCCGTTGTTCAGCAGCCCGATGATGAAACCACCGATGATGGCTCCGGTGACGGTACCGATACCACCGGTGACCGCCGCGCCACCGATGAAGACGGCGGCGATGGCGTCGAGTTCGAAGCCGTCACCGGCCTTCGGGTTGGCGAGGTTGAGCTGGGCGGTGAAGACGAGCCCGGCGAGTGCCGAGATGACGCCCATGTTCACGAAGAGCATGAACGTGACGCGCTTGGTCTTGATGCCGGACAGTGCGGCGGCGTTCAGGTTGCCACCGATGGCGTAGATGTGGCGGCCGAAGACGCTGTTCGACATCACGGATGCGTAGACGACGATCAGGATGCCGAGGACGATGAGCACGATGGGCGTGCCGCGGTAGCTCGCGAGCAGGTAGGTGATCCCGATGATCATCGCTGCCGTGAACACCAGCTTGGTGAGGAACCACGCGAACGGCTCGTCCTCGACGTCGTACTTCGCACGGGCCCGGCGCTGGCGGATGCCCTGGAGCACCAGGAAGAGCGTCGCGATGATGCCGATGCCGAGGGTCAACGGTTCGACAGCAGTGGTTCCGCCGCCGAGGTCGGGGAGGAAGCCGCTGCCGAGGGCGCGGAATTCGTCGGGGAACGGCGAGATCTGCTTGTTCTGCAGTGCGATCTGGGTGAGCCCACGGAAGGTGAGCATCCCGGCCAGGGTGACGATGAAGGCCGGTATCCCGAAGTAGGCGATCCAGAAGCCCTGCCACATTCCCACGAGGGCGCCGACGCCGAGGCAGAGGATGATCGCAAGCCACCACGGCACATTCCACTGCGTGATCATCACGCCGGACATGGCGCCGACGAAGGCGACGACGGAACCGACCGACAGGTCGATGTGGCCGGCGATGATGACCATGACCATGCCGACGGCGAGGATCAGGATGTAGCTGTTCTGCACGATCAGGTTGGTGACGTTGATCGGCTTCAGGGTGATGCCGTTCGTGGCTACCTGGAAGAAGATCACGATCGCGATCAGGGCGATGAACAGGCCGATTTGCCGCAGCTGGCCGGCGAGGTAATTGAGTGAAGATCTGAACACGCTCATCGCTTGTCCTTGTCCCTTTCCTGGGTCATGTTTTGCATAAGGAATTCAGCCGTTGTCTGCCCGCGGGCGACGTCCGCCGTGATCCGGCCTTCGAAGATGGTGTAGATCCGGTCGCAGATGCCGATCAGTTCCGGCAGCTCGGACGAGATCACGATGACGCCCTTGCCTGCGTCGGCGAGCCGGTTGATGATCCCGTAGATCTCATACTTGGCGCCGACGTCGATGCCGCGGGTGGGTTCGTCGAGGATGAGGACATCCGGGTCGGAGAACATCCACTTGGACAGCACGACCTTCTGCTGGTTACCACCGGAGAGCTTCCCGGCGAGTGCCTCGACCGTCGGAGCCTTGATGTTCATGCTCTTCCGGTAACCCTCCGCGACGACGATCTCCTGGTTGGAGTCGACCCAGCCGCGCTTGGCGATCTTGTGCATGCCCACCGTGGAGATGTTGCGCTTGATGTCTTCGATCAGGTTGAGCCCGTAGCGCTTGCGGTCTTCGGTGGCGTATGCCAGGCCGTGCTCGATGGCGTTCGCCACCGTGCTCGTGTTGATCTTGACGCCGTTCTTGTAGACGGTGCCCGAGATGTTGTGCCCGTAGCTGTGGCCGAACACGCTCATCGCGAGCTCGGTCCTGCCTGCGCCCATCAGCCCGGCGATGCCGACGATCTCGCCGGCCCTGACGGTGATGTTCGCGTCCTTGACGACCCGGCGCTGGTGGTCGAGCGGGTGGTAGACGTTCCAGTCTTCGACCCGGAGGAGTTCCTCGCCGATGTTCGGCGTGTGGTCGGGGTAGCGGCTACCGAGGTCCCGGCCGACCATGCCCTTGATGATGCGCTCCTCGGAGATGTCATCGGTGTGCATGTCGAGCGTCTCGATGAGCTTGCCGTCACGGATGATCGTGACCTCGTCGGCGATGGCCTTGATCTCGTTCAGTTTGTGGCTGATCATGATCGAGGTGACGCCCTGGCCCTTGAGGTGCTTCATCAGGTCGAGCAGGTGCGCGGAGTCCTCATCGTTGAGTGCTGCGGTCGGCTCGTCCAGGATCAGGAGTTTGACCTCCTTGGACAGGGCCTTCGCGATTTCCACGAGCTGCTGCTTGCCGACGCCGATGTCGCGGATCTTGGTGATCGGGTTGTCCTTGAGACCGACGCGGGCGAGCAGCTTGGCCGCCTCCATGTTGGTCTTGTTCCAGTCGATCCAGCCGTTGTTCTGCTGCTCGTTGCCGAGGAAGATGTTCTCAGCGATGGAGAGGAACGGGCTCAGCGCAAGTTCCTGGTGGATGATGACGACGCCAGAGGCCTCGGAGTCATTGATGGATTTAAAGGCGACCGTTTCGTTTTCGAAGACGATCTCGCCGTCGTACGTGCCATGCGGGTAGACGCCGGAGAGCACCTTCATCAAGGTGGACTTTCCTGCACCGTTCTCGCCGCAAATCGCGTGAATGTGGCCTCGCTTCACCGCGAGGGAAACGTCCTGGAGGGCTTTCACTCCGGGAAAGGTTTTCGTGATGCTGCGCATCTCGAGAATATTCGTTGTCACCGTTACTTCTTCTTCCGGTGGAGAGAGGGTGGGTGGTGGTTGTGGTGCGTTCGGTGCTGGCAGTGGGGGGGGGGGGGGGCGCCCCCCCCCGCCACTGCCTGTGGAGAGAAGGACCTACTTGAGGTCGGCTTCGGTGTAGTAACCGGTGTCGACGAGCAGTGCCTTGTAGTTGTCCTTGGTGACGACCTGAGGAGCGAACAGGAAGGTCGGGACGACCTTGACCTTGTTGTTGTAGCTCTTCGTGTCGTTGACCTCGGGGGTCTTGCCGTTGAGCAGGTCGTCAGCCATCTTCACGGCCTCGTCGCCGAGCTGGCGCGTGTCCTTGTAGATGGAGGAGTACTGCTGGCCGGCGATGATCGACTTGACCGAAGCGGCCTCGGAGTCCTGACCGGTGATGATCGGGAGCTTGTCGGTGGCGTATCCCGAGCTCGTCAGAGCCGAGATGATGCCGATGGAGAGACCGTCATACGGGGAGAGAACGCCGTCGACCTTGGAGCCGTCGGAGTAGGTGCTCGCGATGAGGTTCTGCATCCGCTTCTGGGCGGTCGCCGGGTCCCAACGCAGGGTGGCCACCTGGGTGAAGCTGGTCTGGCCGCTCTTGACGACGATGACGCCCTTGTCGATGTAGGGCTGCAGGACGGAGATGGCGCCGTTGAAGAAGAACGTGGCGTTGTTGTCGTCCGGGCTGCCGCCGAAGAGCTCGACGTTGAACGGGCCGGTCTTGCCGGTGTCCTTGCCGTCCTTGTCCAGCACACCGAGTCCGGTGAGCAGGCTCGTGGCCTGCAGCACGCCGACCTCGTTGTTGTCGAAGGTGGTGTAGTAGTCGACGTTCTTGTTGCCGTTGATCAGGCGGTCGTACGCGATGACCTTGACGCCGGCCGCTGCGGCCTGGTCAAGCTGGTCGCTGAGCGCGGTGCCGTCGATCGACGCGATGATGAGGATCTTCGCGCCCTTCGTCAGCATGTTGCTGATCTGCTGGACCTGGGTGGGGATCTTGTCTTCGCCGTATTCGAGGTCGACCTTGTAGCCGAGCTTCTCGAGGGAGGCCTTGACAGCGTCGCCGTCCTTGATCCAGCGCTCGCTGGACTTGGTGGGCATTGCAACGCCGACGAGTGCGCCGGCGTTGGAGCCCGCTGCAGCGGTGGACGTGGCGGTGTCGCCGCGTCCGCCGGAGCAGGCAGCGAGGGAGAGTGCGAGTCCAATGGCAGCGATGCCTGCGAGGACCTTACTTGTCTTCACTGAATTACCTTTCGTGGATCTGTTATCAACTCTGATGGCAGTTGTATTGGTGCTGCTATGTGATTACAGGCCTGGTGCCCATGGGTAGTCGGCCTGGTTCCAACGCACCTAGCGGGTGAAATCCCGACGGGTGGTGGTCTTATCGATCACGAGACGCTCGGTGCGAGCGATCTCGGCGAAATCGTGGTGTTTGAGAGCGGGCATTACTTCAGCGCTCCCTGGGGTGCTTGTCCGTAGACATTCTGATAGCGGTTGAAGAGGGAGTCGATCGCGGCCTGCGGGATCGGGATGAGTTCGCCGCCCTGCCTGGCGATGTGCACGGTACGCGCGACGTCCTCGACCATGACGGCGGCCTTGACGGCGTCGCGGGCGTCCTTGCCGATCGTGAAGGGGCCATGGTTCTGCATCAGCACGGCGCGGGACCGGTGTCCCGTGAGCGCTTCGACGATGCCGCGGCCGATCGTGTCGTCCCCGATGATCGCGAAGGTGCCGATCGGGATCGGGCCGCCGAATTCGTCGGCCATGGCCGTGATCACGCAGGGGATTTCCTCGCCGCGGGCGGCCCAGGCGGTCGCGTATGTGGAGTGCGTGTGCACGACACCGCCGATCTCGGGCATGTTGCGGTACACGTAGGCGTGGGCGGCCGTGTCGCTCGACGGAGAACGGTCGGATCCTGGGGTGCCGGGAATGACGGCACCGTCGAGGTCGCACAGGATCATGTTCTCCGGGGCGAGGTCGGCGTAGTCGACGCCGCTCGGCTTGATCACGAAGAGGTCTGCGCCCGGAACGCGGCCGGAGACGTTTCCGCCGGTCCAGACCACGAGGCCGTTGCGGGTGAGTTCGGCGTGGAGGTCGGCGACATCGGCGCGGATGCGGGCGATCGCGACCTCGATCTGGGGTCCGTAGGTGCTCATGCGAACGCCACCACACCCGTGGAGAATCCCGCGTCACGCGTGAGGGCGTTCGGTCGGCGATCGCCTCCGATGACAGACGTCTCGGCGGATGCGTCGGCTGCGGGCGCGGCCTGTGCGTTCTCGATCACGAAATTCGACTCCTTTGTCATGCGGTGCAGAGGCCATGCGCATCTGCGTACTTACGATGTCACGAAATGTGAACGGTCACAATCGCTTTGCTCACACTACGCCCGCAGTGGGCATTCTTGTCAAGTCGCGGCGAAAAGTCGGTGGTTGCGTTTTGATAACCACGCCGTAACGGCCGGATTCAGAACGCGGGAGGGCCTGTCGAGCCTCGAACGATGAGTTCGGGAATGATCGAAGCGCGGAATTTTTCCGGGTCTTCGCCGGCGATCGTGCCGAGCAGGAGGGCGATGCACCGGCGGCCCAGTTCCGCGAAATCCTGGCGCACGGTCGTGAGCGGCGGCCAGAAGTGTGCCGCCTCCGGAATGTCGTCGAAACCGACGATGCTCACGTCCCGCGGAATGTCGAGACCCGCGTCCCTGACGGCGTGCATGATCCCGAGCGCCATCTGGTCGTTCGAGGAGAAGATGGCGGTGAAGTCGCGCTGTCTGAGCAGCTCCCGCCCGGCGTGATAGCCGAAGTCTGCCGTCCAGTCCCCGAGGATCGGGGCGGTCGTCGGCACGTCCATCGCCCCCATCTCTTCCAGGAATCCGCGCATCCGCGCCTCAGCCTCGATCCAGTCCTGCGGCCCCGCAAGGTGGAAGATCCGCCGGTGGCCGAGGTCGATCAGGTGCCGTGTGGCCAGTCGTGCGCCGTGGATCTGGTCGACGGAGAGCGCGTGCTCGCCCAGCCGGCCCGTCGACTGGAGGGTGACGTACGGCACCTCGATCGAGAGTTGCTCGAGGACGTCGAAGACGCGGACCTGGGGGGCGATGACCACGATCCCCTCCACCGACTGGTACATCAGGTGGTCGAGTGCCGCTTCGATCGAGACCGTGTCGACGGCGGTCAGGTTGGCGGTGTTCACGTAGTAGCCGGCTTCCCGCGCCGCATCCTGAATCGCGTTGATGCTGCTCGACGGGCCGTACTGGGCTCCGGATGCCGACAGCACACCGATCGTGCGCGACCGCCCCCTCGACAGCGCCCGCGCCGCCCGGTTGGGCCGATACTGGAGCTCCTCGATCACCTGCAGCACGCGGGCCTTGGTCGAGTCACGAATGCTCGGATGCTTGTTGAGAACCCGTGACACGGTCTGATGCGAGACACCGGCGAGGCGTGCGACATCCCGGATGCTGGGGGCCCGGCCAGTGGGCGGTTCGGCAGTCATCGGGGCCTCGTCTATGAGCACGGTCACAAAACATCTTGCACCCCCAGTATGCACTGCCGAGGGGTCGCGATGTGACGGTCACATGGCCAGAATCGTGCCTATTCGACGGGGTGGCGTGCCCGCGCGAATGCTCGCACCGGAAAGGTGCCGAAGCCCTCGATCTTCGGCGGTACCGCCGAGAAAGTCGCTCCGGAGGCCGGGACGTCGCCGAGACCGGTGAGGTGCTCGACGATGTGGATGCCGGCGGAGAGCAGTCCGGAATGGGCGGGCCGCTCCCGGCTCCCCTCAGTGTCGTCGATGTTGAGCGAGTCGATCCCCACGAGCGCGACGCCCGCAGCGACGAGGAATCCAACTGCCTCTTCGGCCAGGAATGGAGCCCCCACCCTGTACTCCGGGGTGCCGAAGTGGCGGTCCCAGCCGGTATGGATGAGCACGGCCGAACCCGTCAGATCGGAGGCGCGCTCGCTAAATGCCGCCGCCGGAATGCCGCGAGTCGAGGCATCCGTCAGATGGAATACCTCGGCGGGGAGGTCGACGAGGGTGTTGAGGTCGAGGCCGGCGAGATCCGTCCCGCCCTCGTAGCGATGGAATGGACTGTCGAGGTAGGTGCCCGTGTTGCCGATCAGGGTGATCGTGTCCATGGCGAACTCGGTGCCGGGTGCGTAGGTCGAGCGAGACGCGGCGCGGGTGAGGAAGGGCTCGATGACGGGAGCAGGCAGCCCCGGGTACGTCACGAGGCCTGCCCGAATGGTGTGGCTGAGATCGATCAGGCGGGCACGGGTGACGGTCATCTGTTCTCCTGGGCGGTTCGGGTCGGGCGAGGCCGTGTCGAGCGGGCGCGTTCGGGCGCAGTTTGGCGTGCGGGCGAGCGAAGGGTGTTCCTCCGACGCTTTTTGACCCGGCCGATGACGACGGCGACGAGGGCGAGCACGGCCGGAACGAGGAGGTTCGGTCCCGCGAGCACGAGCAGCGCGCCGGTGAGGGCCACGCTCACCGCTGCGAGCCACCAGCCAAGGCTGTAGCGGTCCAGGAGGCGCACGGCGGCGATCATGCCGAGGGTGTAGATCGCAACCATGGAGCTCGTGTGGATCAGGATGAAGACCGAGAGGGACAGATGCTGCGTCACCATGATCGTGAAGTACCCGCCGGTGAGCACGGCGACAACGGTGAGGCTCCGACGCGGAACGCCACCCGCTTCGACACCGCGGGCCAGCCAAAGCGGAAGGTCGCCGTCGCGGCCGAGCGAGGCTCCCAGTTTGGCGAAGGCGCCCAGGTACACGTTGAGCACACCGAGTGCGACGATCGCGGCGATCACCGCGACCGAGACCGGGCCGACGCCGCCGGGCGCCTGGGCGACGAGGGCGAGCAGGGGTACGGCGCCCGTTCCCGCGGCACCGCCGAGGACGGCGACCGTCACGTACTGCAGCGCGAGGTAGGCAGCGCCGACGACCACGAGCGCGATCGCCGTCGCCGCCGGAATGACCCGCCGAGGATTGCGGAACTCCCCCGCGATATGGGTTCCGACCTCCCAGCCGGCGAAGGCCCAGACGAACAGGCTGACGGCGGCGCCGACGCCGGTCCAGCCGTGGGTCAGGAACGGCTGGAAGTTTCCAGGGTCTGCGGCGGGGAAGGCGACGGCGACGACGCCGATGACGATGACGAGCAGCGCTCCGGTGAGGATGAGCTGCGCCGCCCCGGAGACCCGCACGCCGAAGTAGTTGGACACGAACGGCGGAACCAGGATCAGGAGTGCGACCACCGGCACGGCGCCAGGGTCCACCCCAAGGATCGCGACGACGTATTCCGCACCGAGCATGGCGACGACCGGTGCGCCGAAGCCGACGCCGAAGAAGAACCAGTAGCCGGTCATCCGCGCCCAGGTCTGGCCGAGGGCCGTGCGCACGTAGCTCGCCACGCCGCCGGGATCCGGGTATCGGGCGGCGAGGGCGGCGAATGTGCCGGCGAGCGGGATGGACAGCACGAAGACGATCAGGACCGCGAGGAGGGAGGCTGGCCCGGCCGCCCCCGCCGCAAGTCCCGGCAGAACGAGGATCCCGGTGCCGAGAACGGCGGCGATGTAGAGCGCGGTGCCCTGAATGAGACCCAGGCTGCCGGTGCGGATGGGAGCTGGGCTCGCGGGGGCATCCGCCGGCGTGGTCATGCTCCTATGCTGCCGGACGGCCAGGGCCCCGCGAAATGGCAGACGAGACACTCTCCACCGATTTCCTGCCAACTTGCGGCCCGCCGCCGCCTAACCGATTCGACGGAGATCTTCGATTCTGAACCGGTTAAGCGGGCCTCTCAGGTACCAAAAACCCATAAACTCCGTCGAATTCATCAGGGGCGGGCGAGGCGGGCGACCTCGGCGAGGGCTGTGTCGAGGTCGTTGATCAGGTCGGCCACGTCCTCGATTCCGACGGAGAGGCGGATGATGTTGTCCGCGACTTCGAGTTCGGTGCCGCGCACCGAGGCGTGCGTCATCTCGGCCGGATAGTTCACGAGCGACTCGACCCCGCCGAGGGACTCGGCCAGCTGGAACAACTTCGTGGACTCGGCGAAGACTCGTGCTGCCGCGGCCCCGCCGGTGAAGGCGATCGAGAGCATGCCGCCGAAGCCGCTCATCTGGCGCTTGGCGAGTTCGTGGCCGGGGTGGTTCGGCAGGCCGGGGTAATAGACGGCGTCGAGGACCGGGTGGCCGTCGAGGTGCTCGGCGATCGCCTGGGCGTTGGAGCAGTGCCGATCCATCCGCACGGACAGGGTCTTGATGCCGCGCACGGTGAGCCAGGCGTCGAGAGGAGCGGAGACCGGTCCGGTCGCGAACTGCAGGAACTGGGCCTTCTCGTACAGCGCGTCATCGTTGATCACGAGGGCGCCGCCGAGCACGTCGGAGTGGCCTCCGAGGTACTTGGTGGTCGAGTGCACGACGACATCGGCGCCGAAAGCCAGCGGATGCTGCAGCGCCGGGCTCGCAAAGGTGTTGTCGACGATCACGGTGACGCCGAAGCGGTGCCCGATTGCGGCCAGCGCGCCGATGTCACTGATCTTCATGAGGGGGTTGCTCGGCGTCTCGACCCAGAGGATCTTCGTCTCGCCGGGGATGATCGCGGCCTCGACGGCGGCCAGGTCAGACATCTCCACGGTCGTGTTGCGCACGCCCGCCGCGCCGTGCACCCGGTTGATCAGACGGTGCGTCCCGCCGTACACGTCGTTGCCGAGCACGATGTGGTCGCCCGCGGTGACGAGGGCACGCAGGATGGTGTCCTCGGCGGCGAGGCCGCTCGCGAAGGACAGGCCGTGCGCGCCACCCTCGAGGGCGGCGAGCAGGGTTTCGAGCACGGTGCGGGTCGGGTTGCCGCCCCGGCTGTACTCGTAGCCGCCGCGGAGTTCGCCGATGCTCTTCTGGACGTAGGTCGAGGTCAGGTACACCGGCGGGATGACCGCGCCGGTGGTCGGGTCGAAGGCCTGTCCGGCGTGGATGGCGAGGGTGTCGAAATTCGGGGTGCTGGGCATCCGTGGGTCCTTAGGTAGTGGGGGGCGCTCAGGCGCTGAGGTAGGTGAGGAGGTCGTGGCGGGTGATGACGCCGAGGGGCTTGCCTTCGGCCGTGACGAGGAGGGCGTCGTCGTGGGCGAAGGCGGCGCGGGCGGCGGCGACGGGTTCGTTGACGCCGATCATCGGCAGGGAGTCGCCGACGTAGGCGCTGATCTTGTCGGTGAGGTTCGCCTCGCCGGAGAAGACGAGCTCCATCAGGTGGCGTTCGTCGATCGCGCCGAGCACTTCGCCCATCACGACCGGCGGCTTGGCGGTCAACACGAGCAGCTGTGAGACGCTCGAGCTCGTCATGGCCTCGATCGCGTCGCGCACGGTGTCGATCGGGTGCACGTAGACGAAGGCAGGCAGGGTGCCGGTCTTGCTCTCGAGGAGGTCTGCCACGGTGTGCCCGGCCGGGGCGTTGCTGAAGCCGTAGCTGCGCATCCACTTGTCGTTGAAGATCTTGCCGAGGTAGCCGCGGCCTCCGTCGGGCAGCAGGACGACGACGACGGCGTCGGCCGGGAGGGTCGCCGCCGCGCGGAGGGCCGCAACGACGGCCATGCCGCTCGAACCGCCGACGAGGATGCCCTCTTCGAGTGCTAGGCGCCTGGTCATGGCGAAGGAGTCGGCGTCGGAGACGGCGATGACCTCGTGCACGACGGCGGGGTCGTATGCGGCAGGCCAGAAGTCCTCGCCGACGCCTTCGACGAGGTAGGGCCTGCCGGTGCCGCCGGAGTAGACCGAGCCTTCCGGGTCCGCGCCGATGATCCGGACGCCGTCCCCGGAGACCTCGCGCAGGTAGCGCCCGGTGCCGGTGATGGTGCCGCCGGTGCCGACGCCCGCGACGAAGTGGGTGACGGTGCCGTCTGTGTCGCGCCAGATCTCGGGGCCGGTCGACTCGTAGTGGCTGAGCGGCCCGTTCGGGTTGGCGTACTGGTTGGGCTTGAAGGCGCCGGGAATCTCCCGGGCGAGCCGGTCGGAGACGCTGTAGTACGACTCGGGGTCGTCGGGGGCCACGGATGTCGGGGTCACGACGACCTCGGCGCCGTAGGCGGTGAGCACGTTGCGCTTGTCCTCGCCGACCTTGTCCGGCAGCACGAACACGCACCGGTAGCCGCGCTGCTGCGCGACGAGGGCGAGTCCGACGCCGGTGTTTCCCGAGGTGGGTTCGACGATGGTGCCACCGGGCAACAGCAGGCCGTCGCGCTCGGCGGCATCGATGATGCGGGTGGCGATCCGGTCCTTCGCGGAGCCGCCCGGGTTGAAGTACTCGAGTTTGACCAGCACGGTCGCGCTGATCCCTTCGGTGACCTTGTTCAGTTTGACCAGCGGCGTGTTGCCGATGAGGTCGAGGATGGTGTCTGCAATCTTCATGGAAGATCCTTCGTCGAGGTGTCGTGAATGTCGCCGAGCGGCCTGGGGCTCACGCGCGGGACGGGCGAGGAGTGTTCGGGGAGTGTTCGGTGGGGCGTCAGGGGTCGGTCAGCGAACCGGACACGACAGACAACACGGACACTTCAGACGGACGAGCACCCTTCAACTCTAGTCCCGCTCTTCGGACAGCAGGCTGGGCGCACTCAGGCGGGCGCCCGGCGCGGGCGCCCGGCTCTCGATGGGACTCGGGCCCGCGACCTGCTCGGAGTAGAGGCGCGCGTAGACGCCGTCCGCAGCCAGCAGGCCGGCGTGGGTGCCGCTCTCGACGATCCGGCCGCCGTCGACGACGAAGATCACGTCGGCCGCGACGATCGTGGAGAGTCTGTGGGCGATCGCGATCGTGGTGCGGCCGCGGGACGCGGTGTCGAGTGCGGCCTGGACGACGCGCTCGGAGATGGCGTCGAGTGCGCTCGTCGCCTCGTCGAGGATGAGCACCTCCGGGTTCTTCAGGAGTACGCGCGCGATCGCGATGCGCTGTTTCTCGCCGCCGGAGAGCCGATAGCCGCGCTCACCGACGACGGTGTCATAGCCGGCGGGGAAGGACGCGATCGTGTCGTGGATGCTCGCGGACCGGGCCGCGGCCTCGAGTTCGTCCGCCGTGGCATCCGGTTTCGCGTAGCGGAGGTTCTCGGCGATGGTCGCGTGGAAGAGGTAGGTCTCCTGGCTCACGATGCCGATGTGGGAGACGAGGGACTGCTGGGCAAGGTCGCGCACATCGATCCCGCCGAACAGGACCCGCCCCGCCGTCGCCTCGTAGAAGCGGGGAATCAAGTAGGAGACGGTCGTCTTACCGGCCCCGGACGGTCCGACGAACGCGGCGAACTGGCCGGGCTCGATCGTGAACGAGACCTGGTCGAGGGTGGGCCGGGACTCGCCTGCGGCATCCGGATAAGCGAAGGTCACGTCGTCGAACTCGACCCGCCCGGTCGCGGGGCCGCTCTCGGGCACGGCGAGCGCGGTCGGGGAATCCTGGATCGCGGGGACGAGGTCGAGGTACTGGAAGATCCGCGCGAAGAGGGCGCTCGAGGTCTGCAGGTCGAGGGCGACGCGCATCAGCCCGAGCAGCGGGAACAGCAGCCGGGACTGGACCGTCGTGAACGCGACGATCGTGCCGGCGGTGATGTCTGCGGAACCGTTGCTCATCAGCAGGCCGGCGACGAGGTAGACGATCGCGGGGATGCTGGAGAGGAAGATGCTGACCATGGCGAAGAACCATTGGCCGCTCATCTGCTGGCTGACCTGCAGTCGCACCTGGTTGTCGTTCTCGTTCGAGTAGCGGCCGATCTCAGCCTGCTGCCTGGTGAAGCTCTTGGAGAGCAGGATCCCGGAGACGCTCAGGGTCTCCTGGGTGATCGCGGTCATGTCCGAGAGCGATTCCTGCGTTTTGGCGGCGATCCGGGCGCGCACCTGGCCGACGCGGCGCTGGGCGATCACGAGGATCGGCATCAGGATGAGGGCGACGATCGTGAGCTGCCAGTCGAGCAGCAGCATCGCGACGAACGCGGCGAGCACCGTGACGGCGTTGCCGAGCAGGCTCGAGATGGTGTTGGTGAGCACGCTCGCGACGCCGCCGACGTCGTTCTGCAGTCTCGACTGGATGATCCCGGTCTTGGTGCGGGTGAAGAAGCTCAGCTCCATGGCCTGCAGGTGGGTGAACAGTCGCACCCGCAGGGAGCCCATCACGGTGTTGCCGACGCTCGCGGTGAGCCAGGTCTGCCACACCCCGAGCAGCTGGGAACCGAGGTAAATCGCGATCATGAGCCCGACGAGGGTCGCGAGGTGCGGCAGGTTCGGCACTCCCCCCGGCGGGAACAGGCCCTCGTCGAAGGCACGCTGCACGAGCAGGGGCGGCACGACCGACAGCGCGGCGCTGATGATCACGAGAACGACGGTGATGGTGAGGGCTGCGCGGTGCGGCGCGAACAGCGCGGCGATGCGGCCGAGCAGGTTCGGGATCCGCGGTGCTTCCGCGTTCTCGGCGCGCTGGGCGACCGGGTCACCGCCGCTGATCCGCCCGCGCGGGCGTCCGTACTGTCCAGGCCGGCCGGAGGGGGCTGACCCGCCGCCGTGGCCGTGCATTGCACTCATGCAGCCAGCCTAAGCGCCGCCGCGGCGACATCCGCTCGCCTGCACGGCACGCAACTGTGCCCGTGGCGGACAACTGTTCCCGGTGCGAGGGAAACAGTTGTCCGTAACGGGCACGGTTGTCGATCGGGCGGATGCCGGGGCCGGGTCAGCCCTTCGTCGAGCCGGCCAGGAGCCCGCGCACGAAGTACCGCTGCAGGCTGAAGAACACGATGAGCGGCACGATCAGCGACACGAAGGCCGCGGCCGTCAGGCGCTGCCAGTCCTGGCCCCGGGTACCGGTGAGTTCGGCGAGCCGCTGGGTGAGCGGGGCGACGTCCGGGGTCCCGCCCGAGAAGATCAGCGCAACCAGCAGGTCGTTCCAGACCCAGAGGAACTGGAAGATCGCGAAGGACGCGAGCGCGGGCACCGCGAGCGGCAGCACGATCCGGAAGAAGACCTGGCCGTGGCTGGCGCCGTCGACCCTGGCCGCTTCGATGACCTCACTCGGGATCTCGGAGATGAAGTTGTGCAGCAGGAAGATCGCCAGCGGCAACGCGAAGATTGTGTGCGCGATCCAGACCGGAAGGTAGTTCTGGGCCGGGATCATCGGGATCAGATGGTGCAGCGCCTCCTGACCGGGCTTCAGGATCGCGGTGAACATCTGGAGCAGCGGGATCAGCGCGAGCTGCAGGGGCACGATCTGCAGCGCGAACACGAGCACGAAGAGGGCGCCGCTGCCCTTGAACTTGATCCAGGCGAAGGCGTACGCGGCCATCGAGGCGATCACGAGCGGGAAGATCGTGGCGGGGATCGCGATCGCGAGGGAGTTCACGAAGTACGCGCCGAGCTGCGGGGATGACTGCGAGGTGGAGAGCAGCACCTCCCTGTAGTTGTCGAGCGTGAAGCCCGGGTTCTGCAGGATGGTCCACCACCCCGTCGTGGTGATCAGCCCGGCGGGCCGGAAGGAGGAGACGAACAGGCCGAAGGTCGGCAGCGTCCAGAGGATCGCGATGACGAGCGACACGACCGTCGCCGTGCGCGACGTGAGGCGCCGTTTCACCCTGGCCGACTTGGTGCCGACGGTGACGACCTCGAGGGCATTCTTCTTGGTGCCGACGATGGGCAGGTCGACTACGTTGTCGCTCATCGGATCTCCCTCTGCTTGCGCATGATTCGTACGTTGTAGATGACAATCGGCAGCACCATCAGGAACAGCACGATCGCGAGCGCGGCGCCACGGCCCTGCTCACCGGCTCGGAATGCCTGCGTGTACATCTCGTTGGCGATGACGCTCGTGTTGAAGTTACCGGCGGTCATCGTGCGCACGATGTCGAAGACCTTGAGGGTGGCGATCGAGATGGTCGTGATCACGACGACGAGCGAGCCGCGGATGCCGGGGATCGTCACGTTCGTGAACCGCTGCCAGGCGTTGGTTCCATCGAGTTCGGCGGCCTCGATCTGCTCGGTCGGGACCCCCTTGATTGCTGCGGAGAGGATGACCATGGCGAATCCGGTCTGGATCCAGATCATCACGATGATCAGGAGGAAGGTGTTGATCGGCGAGGTCTGGAGCCACTGCACCGGCTGGCCGCCGAGCCAGACCACGATCTGGTTCAGGAGGCCGATCTGGTCGCTTCCTCCCGACTTGTAGTCGTAGATGAAGCGCCAGATGATTCCGGCGCCGACGAAGGAGATCGCCATCGGCATGAAGACGAGGGCCTTGAAGTATTTCTCTCCCCGGGACTTGTCGATGAAGACCGCGTAGCCGAGGCCGATGGCCGTTGAGATCGTCGGCACGACGACAACCCAGATCAGGGTGTTGCCCAGGGTGATCAGAGCAGCCGGCTGGGTGAACATCCAGACGAAGTTCTCGGCGCCGACGTAGGCACCCGAACTGTTGGTGAACGCCAGGAGGGAGGTGCGGAATGCCGGGTAGATCAAACCGGCAAGCAGTAGGAGGAGGGCGGGCGCGATGAAGAAAGTCAGCTGCCAATAGTCGCGCCCGCGTTTGGGCGCCCTGTCTATCAGGAAAAGCAGGAGACCAATGACAAGCGCGAACGCTGCCAGTGCCCCCACTACCTGGATTATCTTTCCGAGTAAGTCTGCGGTCGTCATTGGCCGGTCCCTTCAATCGTGCGCGAAGCGGTCGTGCGAGGGGTCGCGTGGAGGTCTTGTGGGTGGTGCAGGTGGTGCGTGAGGCGGGTGGCGGGGGGCCCCCCCCGGGGGGGCCGGCCCCCCGGCTCACGAAACAGCATCCGTTCGCACAACCGAAAGAAGTCGTCATGCCAGTCATCTATCACACCGTCGTCGGGG
>NZ_JASJVI010000037.1:0-36079 GCF_035019865.1 Cryobacterium sp. 10I5 | reverse complement strand
CGTGCGCCCCGTTCCCGGCACGGTCGTCCCCGCGAGCCACCTGCGCACGTGTTCCGTGGCCGCGCTGTCCACCGACTCCCGCCTCGGCAGCTTCCAGTCCCAGGTCGTGAACGCGGCGACGGGCGAGGTCCTCTTCGACCGGGGCGGCAGTACGCCCTCCCGCACCGCGAGCGTGCTCAAGGTGCTCACCTCCGCCGCGGCGCTGAGCGTGCTCGGCCCCGACTACCGGGCGACGACGACGGTCGTGAAAGGCGCAGAGCCCGGCTCACTCGTGCTCGTCGGCGGCGGCGACCTGACCCTCTCCCGGCTGCCGAGCGGCACCGAGTCGACCTATACCGGCGCTGCACACCTCGACACGCTCGCCGCGCAGGCCGTCGCGGCGTGGCAGGCCGACCCCGCGACCGCGAACACGCCGATCACCTCCCTCGTGCTCGACTCGTCCCTGTTCGGCGACCCGGCGTGGGACCCCAGCTGGAACCGCAAGGAACTCTCCGACGGGTACATGCCCGAAATCACCGCCCTGCAGGTCGACGGCGACAGGGACAACCCGAAGCAGAGCACGTCCGCCCGCAGCAGCGACCCGATCGGTCGCGCCGGGTCCGCGTTCGCCGACCTGCTGGGCGGCACTGTCACGGTCACCCGTGGCACGGCGCCGGCCGGGGCGACCCAGCTCGCATCCGTCCAGTCGCAGCCGGTGTCCACGCTGATCAAGCAGGCCCTGATCGTCTCGGACAACACCATCGCCGAGATGCTCGCCCGGCTCGTCGCCGTCAAGTCCGGAGCGGGCAACACCTTCTCGGCCCTGCAGAAGTCGACGGTCGCCGGGCTGCAGACCTACGGCGTCGACACCACGGGCATCGTGATCGCCGACGGCTCCGGCCTGAGCGACAACAATGCCGTTCCGCCGTCGTACCTGACCCGGCTCTTCATCAAGATCAACGCCCGCGAGGGCAACCTCGGGGTCATCTTCGACGGCCTGCCCGTCGCCGGCGGCAAGACCGGCTCCCTCTCCTACAGTGACCGGTTCACGGGCAAGAACGCGGATGCCGACGGTTCCGTGTTCGCGAAGACCGGCTGGATCGACACCGGATACACCCTCTCCGGCATCATCCACGCCGCGGACGGGACCCCGCTCACCTTCGCCGTTTACGCGCTCGGTGATGTGGGCGATAATGCGAAGCAGGCGATCGACACCATCACGGCGGCGTTCTATCGCTGCGGAAACAACCTCTCCAACACGTAGCGCCTCGCGCAGGCGCAGGCGCAGAACTCAGAACGGAGCACCGTGGCCAGGGCCTTGTTCATCATCGACGTGCAGAACGACTTCACGGAGGGCGGCGCCCTGGGGGTCGATGGCGGGGCGGCCGTGGCCGCAGGTATCAGCAGGCTGTTGGCGGAGCATCCGCTGCACTACGACTACGTCTTCGCCTCGCGCGACTGGCACACTGCGGCGGGAGACAACGGCGGCCACTTCGCCGCGGACGGAGCGGAGCCCGACTACACCGGCACCTGGCCGGCGCACTGCGTCGCGGACACCGCAGGTGCGGACTACCACCGGGACCTCGCGCTGCCCGCCGGGACCGTGCACATCCGCAAGGGACAGGGCGAACCGGGGTACTCGATCTTCGCCGGCGTCGACGAGTCGGGCTCGAGAACGGCCGAGTTGCTGATCGAGCATGCGGTGACGGATGTCGACCTCGTCGGAATCGCGACCGATCACTGTGTGCGGGCCTCGGGTCTCGATGCGCTCGAGCACGGCCAACGGGTGCGCGTGCTCACCGACCTCGTGGTCGGCGTCGACCCGGACGCGAGTGCTGCCGCCCTCGCCGCCCTCGCCTATGCCGGTGCCACCCTGACCACCGCCGAGGACCTCGCGACCGCCTAACGGATTTGTTACTGGGTGCATCCGGATAGGGGGTTCCTCCTGAAGAGGGGGTGGGAGGCAATGCTGCCTCCCGTCACCACAACAAGCAGGAGGTAACCATGCGCAAGATTCTCGCCGTAGGCGCCGCAGCCGGTGTACTCGTCGCTCTCGCAGGATTCGGGCCGGCTTACGCCGGGGACGACGGCCACGGGCACGGCCACGGCCACGGCGACAACGGGCCCGCAGAACTCACCGTATTCCACGGCATCCCGGGGATCACCGTCGACGTCTATGTCGATGGAGCCCTCACGCTCAACGACTTCACGCCGGGCTCGTTCTCGGACACGCTGTCGCTCGACCCCGGCACCTACTCGGTCGCGATCACCGCAGCCGACGCCGCAGACGCGAGCAACCCGGTGATCGGCCCGGTCGACCTCGCCCTCGAGAGCGGCGACAACTACACCGCCGTCGCCCACCTCACCGAGTCGGGGGAGCCGACGGCGACCCTGTTCACGAACAACCCCGACTCGGTCGGCAAGGGCAATGGCCGGCTGACGGTGCGTCACGTTGCCGCTGCGCCGTCTGTCGACATCCTCGCTGACGGCGCCGCCGCGATCACCGACCTCACCAACCCCGACGAGGTCGAACTCACCCTCCCGACCGGCACGATCTCCGCGGCCGTCGCCGCGACAGGCACGACCGACCCGCTGCTCGGGCCGGCGGATGTCTCGATCACGAAGCGCACGAACACCATCGTGTACGCCTACGGCAGCCTCGCCGACGGCACGCTCGCGCTCGCCGTACAGACCGTCAAGCTCGAAAAGGGCCACCGGCACTGACCCGTCAGAACTGATCGTCGACACTGACAAGTCAGCTACCGGCTCCAGCGGACCGGCCTGCGCAGACACCCACTGCGCGGGCCGGTCTTCGTCCGTCCACGGCCGGTCGCTCACCGTCCTCGAGGATTTCTTTTCGGCCGTTGCATCCGAAATGGCCCCTGAACAGGAAGTGGGGGTAAGAACCAGTTCACCCCCAACGCAGGAGGACACGATGCACACACCACACAGCCCTGGTTTCAAAGCTTCACTCACCGCTTCCCTCACGGCCGCTTCGATCGGAGCGCTCGTCATCTTCGGCGGTATCGCTCCCGCCAGCGCCGCAACGGGAGATGCCCAACTGTCCGTGTTCCACGGCGTCCCCGGCCTCACCGTCGACGTCTACGTCAACAACAAGCTGACAATCGACAACTTCAAGCCCGGCGACATGGCCGGCCCCCTGGCCCTGGCCGCCGGCACGTACACGGTCGCCATCACCGCCTCCGATGCCACGGACGCGAGCAAGCCCGCGATCGGGCCGGTCGACCTGAAGCTCGAGGCGGGCATGAACTACACCGCCGTCGCGCACCTCGGGGCGGACGCGAAGCCCACCGCCACCCTCTTCACCAACGACACGTCGACGATCGCGGCAGGTTCCGGCCGTCTCGTTGTGCGCCACGTGGCCGCGGCACCCGCCGTCGACGTCCTGGCAAACGGCGCGGTCGCGATCTCGAACCTGTCCAACCCGAAGGAGTCGGTACTCGTGATTCCCGCGGGAACGATCTCGGCCGTCGCCGCCGCCACCGGCACCACGGCACCCGTGATCGGCCCGGCCGATGTGAAGGTGGCCGAGGGTGTCGACACGATCGTCTACGCCTGGGGCAGCCTCGCCGACAAGAACCTCGCGGTCGCCGTGCAGACCGTCTCGGGCATGAACTCCGACCCCAACGGCATCCCCGCCGGTGAGGCCGGACTCGTCGCGACCAACCGGCCTGCAGACCAGACCCCGCTCTGGCTCGGCGGCATCGGCGTGCTCGTGCTGCTCGGCCTCGGGTCGGCCACCTTCCTCGGACTCCGCCGAGCGCGCCGCTAAGCGCGCGAGCCAGGACTGAGGAACAACGATGAGGGCCACGGCGGGCAAGATCGGGATGCTCACCGTGGCCCTTGTCCTGCTCTGCGTTGTCGCGGTGGCACTGATGCTGAGCGGATGCGTGAGCGCGCCCGACGCGTCAACCCTCGCGGCCGCGTGGACGCGGCCCCCCGCGACGTCACCGTCCACGCCTTCGCTCGCACCGCCGTCGACAACGCCGTCTCCGACCGCGACGCCGCCGGCGGTGCCGCTCCTCACCGGGGCGAGCGCCGACATCCGCTCGGTGCAGGCCGCGGAGCCGGAGCTTGTCGCGCCGGTGCGGATCAGGATCGGGGCTCTCGGGATCGACATGGGGATCGAAGCCGTCGGGCTCGGGGACAGCGGCGGCATGGGGCTGCCGAAGAACCCGGCCATTGCCGCCTGGTACAAGTTCGGGCCGGCCCCCGCGAGTGCGGCGGGCGCGACGGTGATCGCGGCGCACGTCGACTCGCTCGAGTACGACATCGGCCCGTTCTCCCGGCTCGCCAGCGCGCCGGCGGGAACCGAGATCGTGCTCTCCCTGGCCGACGGCTCCGAGCGGCGCTACAGCGTCGCCTCCGTCGCTCTCACGCTCAAGCCCGACGTGCCGTGGCCGACGATCTTCGACCGGACCGGGCCTGCCCGGCTCACCCTCGTCACGTGCGGCGGTGAATTCGACTACACCGCGAGGCGGTATCTCTCGAACGTGATCGTTTCCGCGACGCCGGTTCCCTGATGACCAGGTCTGGCTATGCTGTCGCCGACGGAGCTGCGCCATCCGCACCCGACAGGGGCTGCGGATGACCGGGCGCCGCACGACCACCAGCACCGACCTGTCAGCCGGGAGGCGACGCACACCCGTGACCGTACCCATCGATGACGTCGACCACCTGCGCCTCGTCGCCGCGTTCCGCGCCGGGGACGAGCGCGCCCTCGCCGAGGCCTATGCGCGCTGGTCATCGCTCGTCTACACGATCGCTGTGCGCTCGCTCGGAGATCCCGGCGAGGCAGAGGACGTGACGCAGACGGTGTTCATCGCCGCCTGGCGTGGCAGGGACAATTACGATCCCGCCCGGGCTCGGCTGCCCGCCTGGATCGTGGGCATCACCCGCCACACCGTCGCCGACACTCACGAGGCCCGTTCCCGGCGGCGCCGGATGGAGCAGGCCGTCGCGGGCGAACTGCGCACGACGTCCGTCGATGACTCGGTCGACGTCGCCGACAGGGTGATGTTCGCGGAGGAGTTGCAGCGGCTCGCCCCGGTTCCGCAGCGTGTCATGCAACTTGCCTTCTATGCTGACCTCACCCACGCGCAGATCGCCGCGATGCTCGATTTGCCGCTGGGAACCGTCAAGAGCCATATCCGCCGAAGTCTCGGCCGGTTGCGAGCCCGATTGGAGGCCGATGATGACGCATATTGACCGCGACGACCTCGCGCTCATCGCCCTCGCCGAATTCGACCTCACCGAGGCGGAGCGTGGGCATCTTGCCGAGTGTCCGCAGTGTGCGCTCGAACTCATCTCGCTCCAGCACACCGCCGCGGTCGGCCGGTCTGCCCGGCACGTCAGCCTCACCGAACCGTCCGCCGCTGTGTGGGCGGGCATTCACGCGACCCTCGGCCTCAGTGCCGCCGTCGGCGCGTCGCCGCTGCTCCGCGACTTCGTGCGCCCGGCGGATGCTGCCGGTGCCGGCGACGACGTGGGCGACCTCCTCGAGGGCGAGCGGGAGACATCCGCCGGTGTCGTCAGCGGGGCCGTTTCCGGGACCGATGCGGGGATCGACTCCGTTGTCGACGCCGGGATCGACACCGGGGAGCCGCCGACCGTGGAGCCGCCGGTCGTACGGCCGTCCGCCGCGCATCCGCCCGTTATGCCGCAGTCCACCGCCACACCTGGCGGAGACCCGGCTGTCGCTGACCCGTCGTCCACGCGACCGCCCGCGTCCGACTCGCCCGCTGCGATGCGTCCGCGCCGACGGAGGACGGCCAGGCGCCGGACGGGGGTGCGGGTCCTCCTCGCCGGGGCTGCGGCCGTGGTGCTGGTCCTCGGCGGTTTCGTCGCGGCGCGCTGGATCGACGCGATGCAGCAGCCCGCGACAGCGCCCGTCACCTTCGAGGCCCGCCTCACGCCGTTCCCCGGCTGGCAGGCGAGCGGCAGCGCCGAGGTCGAGGCCACTCCCGGCGGGCACCGCGAGGTCGTCGTCGACCTCACCGGCCTCTCCGTCGCCACAGCGGCGGCTCCCCTCCGCGAGGTCTGGCTGATCAAGGCGGATGCCTCCGGCCTGATCAGCATCGGCCTCCTCGACGGCAACACCGGCCATTTCGACATTCCCGACGACATCGACCTCGCCCAGTACCCGCTCGTCGACGTCTCTGCGGAGCCCGACAACGGAAACCCGGCCCACTCAGGAAATTCGATCGTGCGCGGCGAACTGCACGCTACGTGAGTGCGACCGCCCGCGGATAGGCTGGATGAGGCAGAACAGCAGACACACGCGACAGGGAGACACAATGACGAACGTCACCGAAGCCGAACTTCTCCGGATGGTTCCGAAGGAACTCTTCATCAACGGGGAGTGGGTGCCCGCAGGTGACGGGGCCACCCTCGACGTCGTCGACCCGGCCACCGGGCTCGTCATCGCCTCGATCGCCGACGCCGGGGTCGCCGACGGTGCTGCGGCCCTCGATGCGGCCGTCGAGGCCCAGGACAGCTGGGCGGCAACCCCGCCCCGGGTCCGCGGCGAGATCCTGCGGCGGGCCTTCGACCTGATGCAGGAGCGCAAACAGGAATTCGCGTTGCTGATGACGATCGAGATGGGCAAACCGCTCGCTGAGGCCTACGGCGAGGTCGCGTACGGCGGCGAATTCCTGCGCTGGTTCAGCGAGGAGGCCGTGCGCATCAGCGGCCGGTACGGCACCAACCCCGAGGGCACCGGGCGGATGCTGATGTCCCAGCACCCCGTCGGCCCCTGCTTCCTGATCACGCCCTGGAACTTCCCGCTCGCCATGGCCACCCGCAAGATCGCCCCCGCGCTCGCCGCCGGCTGCACCGTCGTCGTGAAGCCGGCGTCCCTGACCCCGCTCACGACCCTGTATTTCGCCAAGCTCCTCGCGGAGGTGGGGCTCCCCGCCGGCGTGCTCAACGTCATCACCACCTCGCGCTCCGGCGCGGTGTCCGACCCGATCATCGCCGACCCGCGGCTGCGCAAGCTCAGCTTCACCGGCTCGACGGCCGTCGGCCGCCGCATGATCGGCCAGGCCGGCCAGGGCGTGCTGCGCACCTCGATGGAACTCGGCGGCAACGCGCCGTTCATCGTCTTCGCAGACGCCGACCTCGACAAGGCCGTCGACGGCGCGATCGCGGCGAAGTTCCGCAACGTCGGGCAGGCCTGCACGGCCGCCAACCGGTTCATCGTGCAGGCATCCGTCGCCGAGGAGTTCGCCCGCCGGGTCACCGCGCGGGTCCAGGACTTCGTCGTGGGTCGCGGCACCGCCGAGGGCGTGAACATCGGACCGCTGATCAATGCCGGGGCCGTGGAGAAGGCATCCACCCTCGTGCAGGACGCCCTCGAGCGCGGCGCGACGCTTCTCACCGGCGGCGACTCCATCGAAGGCGCCGGCACCTTCTTCGAGCCGACCGTGCTGGCCGGGGTCGCGCCGGGCAGCGATATCCTGCGCGAGGAGATCTTCGGGCCGGTGCTCGCGATCGCGACCTTCGACGAGGAGGACGACGCCGTACGGCTTGCCAACGACACCGAGTTCGGGCTGGTCAGCTACGTCTTCACCCGGGACCTTGCCCGCGGGCAGCGCATGGTCGAACGCCTCCAGACCGGCATGATGGGGCTCAACATCGGCGTCATCTCGAACGCGGCCGCGCCGTTCGGCGGGGTCAAGCAGTCCGGCCTCGGCCGCGAGGGTGGTCCGGAGGGCATCCAGGAGTACCTCTCGACCAAGTACACGATGACCCCGGACCCCTTCGCCGACTAGACCTCCTCGGTTTGGCATAACTCCTGCAGATTCTGTCCGGCCGTCGTGGCTCCCGCGTCTTTCCGCGGTAGCCGGGTGGCCCGCACTGGAATGTGCAGGAGTTATGCCCACGACCCGGCTCGTAGACTGAACGGATGCCCGTCATCGAGATCACGGACCTCGACGACCCGAGGCTCGTCGACTACGCCCACGTCACCGACGTCGCCCTCAAGAAGGCGCGCGGCAGCGAGCACGGCGTGTATATCGCCGAGTCGGCGCTCGTGCTCGAGCGAGCGCTCCGGGCCGGCCACCGGCCCCGCTCCGTGCTCGCGCTCGGCAACACGGCCGACGAGGCCAGGGCGCTCGTCGGCGACGACGTTCCGGTGTTCGTCGGGCCCGGCGACCTCCTCGCGGAACTGACGGGCTACATCCTGCACCGCGGCGTGATCGCGGCGATGAACCGGCCCGCCCTGCCCGACGCCGACACCCTGCTCGCGGGCGCCCGCCGCATCGTCATTCTCGAGAACGTGTCGGACCCCACCAACGTCGGCGCGATCTTCCGCTCCGCCGGCGCGATCGGGGCGGATGCGATCCTCGTCACCCCGCGCTGCTCCGACCCGTTCTACCGCCGGGCCATCCGGGTCTCGATGGGCACGGTGCTGCAGGTGCCGTGGACCCGCGTCGGGGACTGGGCGGATACCCGCGCCCTGCTGTCGCGGCACGGCTTCCACGTCGCCGCGCTCGCCCTCCGGGCGGATGCCGTCAGCCTGCGCGACTTCGACGGCCGCGATCACGAGAAGCTCGCCCTGCTGCTCGGTGCAGAGGGCGAGGGCCTCACCGAGGACGCCCTCGCCGCCTCGGACAGCGTCGTGCAGATCCCGATGAAGCACGGCATCGACTCCCTCAACGTCGCCGCGGCCAGTGCCGTCGCGATGTGGGCGCTCTCCGCCTGACCCGCGCCGCGCATCCGCCCCTGGCCCGGCCATCGGGGGCTAACTCAGGAATAATGCCGTCGGTGACCCCGGCGACCCGCGGACCAGTGCTGTCTCCGTCGGGCGTGAGAGCGAACTTCCTGAGTTAGCCCCTAAGGTAGCCACCGACGCCCGCGGTCCCCGGCGGCGCGGCACCGACAGGCCTAGGCTGTCGGCATGAGCAACGAGGCCGTGATCATCGATGTCGTGCGCACCCCGTCCGGGCGGGGCAAGCCGAATGGCGCGCTGTCGGGGGTGCACCCGGCGGACCTGCTCGCCGGGGTGCTCGCCGAGCTGGTCCGCCGGAACGACCTCGACCCCGCGCTCGTCGACGACGTGATCGGCGGCTGCGTCACGCAGGCGGGCGAGCAGGGCTATAACGTGACCCGAACCGCACTGCTCAGCGCGGGATTCCCGGAGTCGGTGCCGGGCACGACGATCGACCGGCAGTGCGGGTCCAGCCAGCAGGCGGCGACCTTCGCCGCCCAGGGCGTCATCGCCGGCAGCTACGACATCGTGATCGCGTGCGGCGTCGAGTCGATGAGCCGGGTGCCGCTGGGCTCCTCGCTGCTTTCGGGGCAGGACCCGTCGGGGCCGCTCCTGCACAAGCGCTACCCGAACGGCCTGGTCGGCCAGGGCGTGTCCGCGGAGCTGATCACCCGCCGCTGGGGCCTGACCCGTACGGAGCTCGACGACTACGCGGTCCGCTCGCACTGGTTGGCCGCCGAAGCGCGCGACCGCGGTGATGTCGCGCGCGGCCTCGTGCCGGTCCGGTTGGCGGACGGCACCGTCGTCACCGACGACGAGACCATCCGCCCCGGCACCACGATGGACACCCTGGCCGCCTTGCCGCCCGCGTTCCGCACGCCGGACCTCGCCGCCCGGTTCCCCGACCTCGAGTGGCACACCACCGCCGGCAACTCCTCCCCGCTCACCGACGGTGCCTCCGCGGTGCTGATCATGAGCGCCGCGCGCGCCGCCGAGCTCGGCTGCACCCCGCGAGCGCGGTTCGACAGCTTTGCGATCGCCGGGAGCGACCCCCTGCTGATGCTCACCGGCGTGATCCCGGCGACCCGCCGCATCCTTGCCCGCTCCGGCCTCGACCTCGACGACCTCGACGCCTACGAGGTCAACGAGGCCTTCGCCTGCGTCCCGCTGGTCTGGGCACGCGAATTCGACGCCGACCCCGCCCGGCTCAACCCGGACGGCGGCGCGATCGCCCTCGGCCACGCTCTCGGCTCGTCCGGAACCCTGCTGCTCGGCACCCTGCTCGGCACCCTCGAGCGCACCGGCGGCCGGTTCGGCCTGCAGACCATGTGCGAGGGCGGCGGCATGGCCAATGCGATGATCATCGAAAGGCTCTGACATGCGCATCGACGGATGCTCCGCGCTCGTGACCGGGGCCGCCTCCGGCCTCGGCCTGGCCACGGCCACCGCGCTGCACGCAGCCGGGGCGGCGGTCGTGCTCCTCGACCTGCCCGGGGCGCCGGGTGCCGCGATCGTCGCCGCCCTCGGCGAACGCACGCGTTTCGTCGCCGGCGATGTCACGAGCGCGGGCGACGTACACAGCGCCGTCGAGGCGGCGGTGTCGATGGCGCCGCTGCGAATCGTCGTGACCTGCGCGGGAATCGCCCCGGCGGAACGGACCGTCGGGCGGGACGGCCCGCTCCCGCTCGACGATTTCGAGCGGGTCCTCCGCGTGAACCTCACCGGCACCTTCAATGTGATCCGGCTCGCGGCGGCCGCGATGCTCGCCGCCGAGCCGATCGACGCGCTGGGCATCGGCCTCGGCTCCAGTTCCGGTAGTGGTGCCGGGGGAGGCGGAACCGCCGAAAGGGGCGTGATCGTGACGACGGCATCCGTCGCCGCCTTCGACGGGCAGGTCGGGCAGGCGGCCTATGCGGCCTCGAAGGGCGGGGTCGCGGCGATGACCCTGCCGCTCGCCCGGGAGTTCGCGCGCTCGCTGATCCGGGTCGTGTCGATCGCGCCCGGCGTCTTCGACACCGCGATGCTGCAGGGCATGCCTGCTGCAGTGCGCGAGTCGCTCGCCGCGCAGGTTCCGCACCCGGCGCGGCTCGGGGACCCCAGCGAGTTCGCCGCGCTCGTGCGTCACATCGTGGAGAACCCGATGCTCAACGGGGAGACGATCCGGCTTGACGGCGGAATCCGGATGCCGCCCCGCTGAGCCGCACGGTCGGCTACTCGGTGTGGTTGACCTTCCGCCGCGGGGAGTCTGCGGCCCAGCGCTCGGCGGAATCCGTCGCGAGCGCGGCGATCTCGTCCTGGCGGTGCACGATCACCTCTGCGGCCGCGATCCTTTCCGTCAGGGGCGTCAGGGCGACGCCGGAGAGCAGCGCGGTGAGCTGTGCTTCGTACTCGAGCCGGTGGTTTTCGGTGCCCTCGGTCAGCGCACTGAGCAGAGCGGCATACTCGACGCGCGCCTCGCGGGCGGTTGCCTGCTCGGTCTGGGCATTCAACTCGAAGAACTTCGTGCGCGCCCGGTTCTCGGAAATGAGGGCGGCGCGATAGTTGGGTCCGGTGCTCTTCTGGCCGGTCTTCACCCGCAGCTCGGTAGCCCGGGCCAGGATCTCCCCGGCCCGGTCGCGCTCGGCGCGCAGCATCTGCGAGCCCGTGACCGTGCCGACGTAGTTCGCCACGACCGGTCCGCCGGGCGCGGGCGCCAGCGGCGGGCGTGTCGACCTGGTCAGGGGAGCCTGGGGTGCGCGCTGTGCTGCGACACGTGCGGCGGACTCGGCTGCGGACCGCACCGTCGCCGGTGGTTCCGGCTCCGGCGGCGCGGGCAGTCGCGACGGGCCGGCCACGGGCACGTGTAGCGGCACCTGAATCGCCTGGGCGGATGCGTATGCTGCGGCTTGTGCCGTCGCGGTTGCTGCCTGCTCGGCGGCGGCTTCTGCGGCGGCCTGGGCAGCAAAGGCTTGCGACCGTAGGGCCTGCTCCGCGGCCGACCGCTCCGCGGCGGCTTGTCTGGCGGCTGCCTGAGCGCCGGCTACCTGCTCGGCCGCGGCCTGCTTGGCGGCTTGGGTGGCAGCTGCTTGCGCGGCGGTGGCCCGCTCGGACGCGACCTGTGCGGCAGCGTGCGCGGCTGCGGCTCGTGCCGAGGCTGCGTGCGTCCGTGCGGACTGCTCCGCAGCGGTGTGCGTGGCGGCAGCCTGCGCCGCCTGGGCCTGCTCGGCCGCTCGGTGTGCTGCTGCTTGTGCCGCAGCGGTTTGCTCGGCGGCTGCCTGTGCCGTCTCAACCTGCGCCGCGTCCGCCTGCACGGCGGCGGCCTGCGCCGCTACCGCTTGAGCGATCGCGGTCTCTGCGGCGGCGGCAAGGGCCAGAGCCAGAGCCGCAGCGGATGCGTCGGGTCGCGCCAGCGGTGCAGCCACCGGTGGCGCGGCAAACTGCGGTGCGGCAATCGACAGCGCGCCGGCGAGCTGGGCGGCAACAGGCAGCTCGCCACCGAGCGGCGTGGTGACCGGCGACGTGGCCTGGACCGCGGCCGGCAGAAGGGCAAGCGGCCCAGCAACGGGTGCGGTCACAGGCGCGGAAGCCGCACCCGTGCCCGCGTACCCGGTGTCCCGGGGTTGGACGGCCCGTGCCACGAAGTCGGGGACCACCACGGTGCTGCCGTCGCCCCGCTTGAGCACCCAGTTCACGTTGTCCCGGCCGCTCACCGTGGGCACCGAGATCTGGCCGACGTCGACGAACGCCTGTTGCGCGTAGTACTCAGCGTTGGAGAGTACGCCCTTCCCGGGCGACACCCGGGCGTTCATGTGCCGGCTGAACCGGCTCCGTTCGGCGATGCTCAGGAGCGCCGGGTTGAAGGTGATCGCCGCGCTGCGCCCGAGCCGGACGACGGGTGAGGATCCGGTCGCGGGCTGGCTCACTCGTGCGGGCGGCAGAGTCTTCGCGGCCGTGCGTACGGCGGACCGCTGGCTGCGCCGCAGCAGGGCCTCACGTTCGACGTCGCGGAAGTCGCCAGCGGCGCTCACGCGAGATCTCCCGCTCGTTCGGCGGCGTGGTTCACGGGCCGGTCTAAGGCATCGGGTACAGGTGTATCGGGTGTCGGGTGGGTCACGGCGGGTCCGCGTTTCTCGCTTCGACGTCACCTCTTCGTCGGGGTGCTCAGCCGACCGAGGTTTCGTGACCGTGAAGTCGGCAGTCGAACGGAGGGGACCGGTCCGCGGGCAGCGCCACGAGGGGTCCGACACCGTCTGGAAAATCGAATCAGCCGCTGGGGCGAACGACAGACCTTCCGACGAATGGTTACGTAGTAATAGATGGGTGTGGTCGGCCGTGCGAATGACCCCAGAACAGGGGGGAAATCACGCGCCCACACATACCCTAGCTGCGCCGACAGCCTCACCGCCAGACATTGCGGCGGGTTAAGCCGTCGCGGGCTGCTGCTGGGTGATGCAGTGGATGCCTCCGCCGCGGGCGAAGAGCGGCCGCGCGTCGACGGTCACGACTTTTCGCCCCGGGTAGGCGTCCTCGAGGATCGACCGGGCCGCGGCATCCGCCTGGGGCTCACCGAAGCCGCACGCGATGACTCCGCCGTTGACCACGAGGTGGTTCACATAGCTGTAGTCGACGAAGCCCTCGGCGTCCGAGAGCCGGGCGGGCGCGGGCAGGTCGATGATCGTCCACGGCCGGCCGGCGGCATCCGTCGACGCAGCGAGCACCGCGCGCAATTCCCGGGTCACGGTGTAGTCGGGATGCGCCGGGTCATTCTGGGCGTGCACGAGGAGCGTGCCGGGCGCAGGGATCGCGGCGACGATGTCGACGTGCCCGCGGGTGCCGAAGCGGGCCTGGTCGCGGGTGAGGCCACGCGGCAGCCAGATGGCGTGCGTCGCCCCGATCGTGCGGGCGAGTTCGGCCTCGACCCTGGCCCGGGTGACGTGCGGGTTCCGGCCCGGGTCGAGCTGCACGGTGTCGGTGATGATGACGGTGCCCGTCCCGTCGACCTGGATGCCGCCGCCCTCGTTGACGAGCAGGGAGGACACCGGGATCGCCCCGGCCGCCCGGGTCACGAGGGAGGCGATGCCGGCGTCCCTGTCCCAGCTCGCCCAGTCCTGGCCGCCCCAGCCGTTGAAGATCCAGTCGACCGCGCCGAGCCGCCCGGCCGGATCGAGCACGAAGGTCGGCCCGATGTCGCGCATCCAGGCGTCGTCGAGCGGGGCCTCGAGCACGTCGACGCCGGCGGAGAGGTGCTGGGCGGCGGTTGCCCGCGCGTCGGGTGCGCCGGTCCCGCCGGCGCTCCCACCGGGGTCGACGACCATGGTCACCGGCTCGAAATCGAGCACAGCGTGTGCGACGGCAGCCCAGGTGCTGCGCGCCTCCTCCGCCTCGGCCGCCGTGTCGCCGAGCGTGTAGCCGTCGGAGGGGAACGCCATCCAGACCCGCTCCTGTGCCGCGGTCTCCGCGGGCATCCGCCAGGTCATGCGCGAGTCGCCGCGCTCGCGCTCGAGTCGGCGTCCCCACCGAACGGATGTCCCGGCTCGACCGGGGCGGTCAGGCGTCCGTAGCTGTCGGGCCGGCGCGTGCCCAGGAACGGGAACAGGGTCAGCCACTCGGCCCGCTGGGCGAGATCGAGGTCGGCCACAAGCACGGCCGAGTCGTCCCGGGGGGCCTGGACCAGCATCCGTCCATAGGGATCGGAGATGAACGAGGAACCGTAGAAGGTCAGGTCGCCCTCGTCGCCCCAGCGGTTGGGGACGACCATGAACAGACCGCTCGTGATGCCGTTGCCGACGATGACGTGCTGCCAGATCGGCTGGGTGTCGAAAACGGGGAAGCCCGGTTCGGAGCCGATCGCGGTCGGGTAGGCGAGGAGCTGCGCCCCCGCGAGGCCGTAGAGGCGCGAGACCTCGGGAAACCACTCGTCCCAGCACGTCGGCAAGCCGATGCGGGCGCCACCCAGCTCGGCGGGGGCATAGACGGGGTAGGCGTCCTCCGGCGGGCCCGGGCGGAAGTAGGTGTCCTCGTAGTAGCCCTCGGTCACCGGGATGTGCAGCTTGCGGGTGCGGCCGAGCAGCTCGCCAGTGGGGGAGACGATGATCGCGGTGTTGTAACCGCGCGGGTCGCCGGGCTGGTCAGCCGCATCGGGCCGTTCGAACAGCGAGGCGTGCACGACGACGCCGTGCGCGCGGGCCTGTTCGGCGGCGAAGACGAACGTCGGCCCGGTCAGCAGGTCCTCGGCGTCGAGCTTGGGCACGCCGGTCGCGCGCCGGTTGCCCGGGTACTTGCGGAGGGTCAACTCCGGGAGGAAGACGATCCGGGCGCCGGCCCCGGCAGCCAGGCGGATGCCCTCCGCGAGTTCGGCGCGGAGGACATCCTCGTCCGCGTGCCAGCGGTGCTGCACGAGGGCGACCCGGAGCGGACCGGCGGGGGCCTCAGCGGTGTGGGCAGGCGAAGTGCCGGCGGCGGGTGCGGTGCCGGCGACCCGGGTCAGCGGCGGGGCGGCGGGGGCGATGATGAGCTGCAAGGCGTCTCCTGGGGTGCCGGGAACGGCGGTCGAAGGAAGGAAAGTGAGCCAGTTGATCACTTGATCAATAAGCCCGAGGCAAAACTATATACACTGAGGTGCGATGTCAACCCTTCCGAGCCGCGCCAAGCGCAAGTCCGGCCCTGAGCGCGCCGCCGAGATCGCGCGCACGGCCCGCGAGATCGCCCGCTACGACGGTCTCGACGCCATCACCTTGCGCGCGATCGCGGCCCGCATCGGCGTCACGCCCGCCCTCGTCAGCCACTACGAACCGAGCACGGAGGGCCTCGTCGCGACGACCTTCGGCGCGATCGCCGGTGCCGAGCTCGCCGAGATCACCCGGGAGCTGTCCGCGCTCCCGAGTTCCGTCGAGGCGCTCCGCGCGCTGATCGACACGCTCCTGGGCCCCGACCGCAGCACTGTGACCACCGTGTGGCTCGACGCCTGGAGCGTCGGGCGCCGTAATCTCGCCCTGGCCCGTGAGGTCGGTGTGCAAATGGATGCCTGGCAGGCGTTCCTGGTGGCCCTCCTGAACCGGGGCTGTGCGCGCGGCGAGTTCGCCGTCGCCGACAGCGGCGCCCTGGCCTGGCAGCTGCTCGCGATCATCGACGGGATCAACGCCCACGCCGTCGTGCGTTACGGCGACGCCCGCGGCCAGCGCGACCTCGTGCGCACGGTCACCGAGCACGAACTCGGCCTCCCGGCCGGTGCGCTCGCCCCTGCGTCCGTCTGACCGTCGCGGCCGCCTGACCGTCGCCCCCGCCGGAGCCCGCCCGTCGCATCCGCCTCGATGACGCGCCGACCTTTGGCGCTTACGGTATGCAAAAGTCATGCGCATGAGCCAGGGACTAATGATTAGTCATCATATTGACTAATTCAGTGATATTTGTGAAATACTGAGGCCATAGATTGACCCTCCCTTCGCCGGATCAAGACACCAGCCCACGGTCGCGAAGTCGTACTATTCGCCGCCGACGAGTTCGCCCACATTCACACGGATCGGCTGAAACACCACAATGACGAACTACAACTTCTTCTCCACTCCCTCTCTCCCCAGGCCCTCCGTGACGGAACACGACGCGACAGCCGTCGCCAGGGACCTCTTTCACGTGACCGGAGACATCACCGAACTGGGAAGTCAACAGGACCGCAATTTCCTCATCGATGACGGCGAGACGCGCTGGCTCCTCAAATTCTCCAATCCAGCGTTCTCCGCCCAGGAGCTCGGGGCCCAGGATGCTGCTGCCGAACGTGTGAGCCTGGCCGGAATCGACGTTCCTCGAAGCGTCCCGTCACGCGACGGAGCCGCGATCCGGATCGTTCATGTCGGCGACGTCGACCTCCACGTCCGACTCCTGAGCTTCGTCGAAGGGGATGCGCTCACCAGTCGCGGTGCTCTCTCAGTCGCGGAAGCCCGCTCCCTGGGCCACACTGCCGGCCGTCTCGCCGCTTCCCTCGAACAATTCGTCCACCCTGGCACCGAGCGAGTCACCCAATGGAACCTCCGGATCGCGACGCAGGTCGTGCAGATGTATCTGCCGCACGTGCCGGACCCTGTTCGCCGTGAGCGCGTTCGAGAGGCCGCGGCACAAGCACAGGCGGCGCTGCAACCGCTCAGCGACAAACTTCGCTCGCAGCCCATCCACGGTGACATCACCGATGACAACGTCGTCACCCGGCACGGCAGCACGCTCGGTGTCATCGACTTCGGCGACATCGCCGACAGCTGGGTCGTCGCCGAACTGGCTGTCACCTGCGCATCCATTCTTCACCACAACCCGCGAACACCGTTGATCATCCTCGAGACGATCGCCGCGTTCGTCACGCATACGCCGTTGACCGACGACGAGCTCGCTGCACTCTGGGGCCTCATCGTCCTCAGAACCTGCGTCCTCGTGGTCAGCGGCGAGCAGCAGGTCGCCGTTGACGACGCGAACCACTATGCATCAGAGAATCGTGAGCACGAATGGATCGCATTCGAAGCGGCTGAGGGCCTTGACGCCCAGCAGATGTGCGCGTTGATCAGAGCTCGCGTGCGCCTCGATCGGCGCAGCGTCATCGAACGCCCCGACGCCCTCCTCCTCCAGGCCGCCCCGCTGTCCGTCCTTGACTTCTCCGTCACCAACCCGGAACTCAGCAACGGGATCTGGATGCGCCACGATTCCGAGGCCGCCCTCGCCGCCGAGGTCTTCCGAGTGTCAGGCACCGCCGTCACGCGCTACGGCGAGTACCGGCTGACGCGCGCGAAGCTGCACTACACCGGGGAAACCGCGACGCTGGCGCTCGGCGTCGAGGTAGTGACTGCACCCGGAACGGTCTTCTCGGCACCGGTCGACGGCGCCGTGCGCATCGACGGTGACGCACTGGTGCTGGAAGCGAGCGGGTTCGAGATCTGGCTCTTCGGACTCGACCCCCTGGCAGCGGGTCGCGTCAGCGCAGGACAGCGCATCGGCGCGGCACGCGCGGGCACGGCACGGCCCGAAGCTCCCGTCCACGTCAGGGTCCAACTGTCACGGGTAGCGGGCATCCGCCCAGCCTTCTTCGCTACTCCTGCTGAAGCCGAGATCTGGCAGCGTGTCTGCCCCGACCCCTCCCCGCTTCTCGGCATCGACCTTGCTGCACCGGAACTGCTGTCCGGGGACGTTCTCGAGCGGCGTATTTCGACATTCGCCGAAGTCCAGGAGCACTACTACACGGAGCCCCCGGAGATTGAACGCGGGTGGCGGGAACACCTCATCGACGTGCACGCTCAGTGCTATCTCGACCTGGTGAATAACGTCGCATTGACCGGACACGCGCATCCCCGGTTGGTCACAGCCGTGAGCAATCAATGGTCGCTGCTGAACACCAACTCCCGTTTCAACTACAGCGCATTGCCGCGTTTCACGGAACGGCTCGTGGCCCTGGCTCCAGACGGTCTGGACACCGTCTTCCTCGTGAACAGCGGCAGCGAAGCCGTCGATCTCGCGCTGCGGTTGGCGAAGACCTACACCGGGAAGGATGCCGTCCTCGCCTTCCAGGAGGCGTACCACGGCTGGACAGTGGGAGCCGACGCCGTCTCATCCTCCATCGGAGACAACCCCCGTGCCCTGGAAACCCGGCCGGACTGGGTGCACGTCATCGATGCGCCCCACCCCTTCCGCGGCACATACCGCGGCGCCGATTCAGCCTCCCGATACCTGGACGATCTCGAAGCCCAACTCGGAGTGCTCGATGACGCAGGAACTGGTCTTGCGGCCTTCATCGGGGAACCGGTCTTCGGAAATGCCGGTGGAGTGCTCTTGCCGGACGGATACCTGGCCGGCGTTTTCGAGAAGGTGAGATCCAGAGGCGGACTCACCATTTCCGACGAGGTGCAGGTCGGATACGGTCGCCTCGGAGAGTATTTCTGGGGGGTCGAACAGCAGGGGGTCACACCGGACATCATCACGATTGCCAAGGGCATGGGCAATGGTCAGCCACTCGGCGCCGTGATCACACGGCGTGACATCGCCGAGAAATTCGCCGAGGAGGGCAGCATGTTCTCCTCCGCCGGTGGAAGCCCAGTCAGCTGCGTCGTTGGACTGACCGTGCTCGACATCCTCCACGAGGAAGGCCTGCAGGAGAACGCGCGCACTGTCGGAGGCGACCTGAAAGCCAAGCTCCTCACGCTGCAGGGCCGGCACGACATCATCGGCGCCGTGCACGGATTGGGCCTCTATCTGGGCGTCGAGCTTGTCCGTGACCTCGATACCCTCGAACCGGCCTCAGTGGAAGCGTCCGAGATCTGCGAGGAGTTGCTGCGTGAGGGCTGCATTGTCCAGCCGACCGGAGATTACAAGAACGTCCTCAAAATCAAGCCGCCGCTGAACATCACGACCGAGAGCGTCGACTTCTTTGTCGAGGCACTCGATCGGGTCCTGTCCTCACGGAGCAGGCGCTGAACCGGCTATCTGGTACCCCACGTGAATCGATGGGTGTGGATGTTGTAATACGAGAACGTCTCACAGCGCGAGACTCCCGGGATCGTGCGGATGCGCCCGTTGATCAATTCGAGGAGTGCGTCAGCGTTGACGGCGATGACCTCGACGAGCAGGTCGTATGAGCCCGCACCGATGACCAGATAGATCACCCCTTCCAGGGCGCCGATTGCGTCAGCGACCGCGTGCACGTCGCCCTCAACCGACAGGTGCAGCATCGCCATTCGCTCGTACCCCAGCTTGAGCGGGTCGGTGACCCCGACGACCTGGACGATCTCACGTTCCTCGAGCCGGCGCACACGAAGACGAGCCCCGCCGGCCGAGAGTCCGACCTGGGCGCCCAACTCCGCGTACGTCATCCGTCCATCGGTCTGGAGAGCGACGATCAGAGACCGATCGATCGCATCGAGCCCATCGTCGGGCAGCACCGCTTCGGCGTCGTTGTCTGCCATGGATTCCCCTATCGTACGAACGTCTCGTACGACGGTAGCGCGTCCGTCGCTCTGCTGCGTGAGCGGAGACATCCTCAGGTGCGAGACATCTCCCATGGTGCCCAGGGCGGTTTCGGGACGCTGCGCGGCTCAGGGGGCGGCGTGGGCCTCGAGGAACTCGTAGACCTCGGTGTCGTCGACGCCCGGGAAGGTGCCGCTCGGCAAGGGGGAGAGCACGTGCGCGTGCAGGCGGGCGCTCGGCCAGGCGTGGCCGGCCCAGTGCGCGGCCAGGTCGGACGCCGGCCGGCGGCAGCAGGACTCGTCCGGGCAGCGCGACACGGCTCGCTGCACGGTCTCGCGGCCGCGGAACCACTTGGCGTGCACGAACGGCACCCCGACGCTGATCGAGAACTCACCGCCATCCGCCGCCCCGGTCTGCGTGGCCGACCAGAAGGTGCCCGCCGGTGTGTCGGTGTACTGGTAGAACTCGGTCGTGCGGTTGGTGTGGGTGAAGGCGCTGCGGGCACTCCACTGCTTGCAGACGAACTGGCCCTCGATCGAACCCGTGACATCGACCGGCAGCGGTAGCCCGTCGTTCTCGTAGCCCTTCTGCAGGGCACCGTCTCCGGTGACCCGGAGGAAATGCAGCGGCATGTCCAGGTGCGAGGTCGCGAGGTTGGTCAGTCGGAGGGCCGCGGCCTCGTGGGTCACGCCGAAGGCGTCGCGGAAGTCCTCGACCGAGAGCTCGCGCTCGCGTTTCGCGCGCGCGAGGAAGGCTACGGATGCGGCGGGCGGCATCAGGCACGCGGCGGCGAAGTAGTTGATCTGCAGCCTCTGCCACAGGAACTCGGCGTAGCTCGCCGGGCGTTCGTGCCCGAGCAGCCGGTGTCCCATCGCCTGGAGCGCCATCGACCGCAGCCCGTGGCCGCCGGGGATCGACGCCGGCGGGAGGTAGATCCGGTGATTGACGAGATCGGTCACCGAGCGGGTCGAGTTCGGCAGGTCGTTGACATAGATGAGGCTGAAGCCGAGCTGTTCGGCCATCACGCTCACCTCGCGGTGCGTGAGCGCACCGGAGACGTGGCCGGATGCCCGCACCCGGTCCTCGGCGAGCTGCTCGATGTCGGGCATGTAGTTGTTCTGCTCGCGCATGAGCTCGCGCAGCTCGGTGTTCGCCCGCCTGGCCTCTTCCGGCGTCGCGATCGCCTCGCTCGCCCTCCGCGCCAGCTCACGATGCAACCCGATCAGCGACTCGAGGGCCGCGACCGGCATGCCCTTGGTGACCTTGACCTCTGGCAGGCCGAGCGCGCCGTAGAGCGGGTTCTTCTGCGCCCGCGCGAGCTCGATCTCGAGGGCGGCCCGCCGGTTCGGCGCCTCGCCGTTGAGCAGGTCGGCGATCGGAACGCCGAGCACGGTCGCGACGTCCTGCAGGATCGACAATTTCGGCTCCCGCCTGCCGTTTTCGATGAGCGACAGCTGGCTGCCCGCGAGCCCGACCTGCTCGCCGAGCTGGTCGAGGGTGAGGCCGCGCTCGCCGCGATAGTGGCGGATGCGCAGGCCCAGGGTGACGAGGTCGGAGGCTCGAGTTGGCATTCCTTAACAATATCTAAAGAAGCACGATTCTTAACAAGAGTTTTTTGATCCGGGAGGGGAAATCGCGCGCATTCTGGTTCTGCAGCACAAAGTTACGGACGAAATGTCACCGAAGACAAGCCGGGCGGATGCTTCGATCACGACCGCAGGCATCCGCTGTACACCCCATACCGAGAAAGGCCAGGAGATGACAATCGCCCACTCCCGAGTCACATCCAGCGGAAGCAATTCCGACGACACCGCCGGTACCACGGACCCCAACCTCCAGTCCTGGGTCGATTCCATCGCCCGGCTGACCCGGCCGGACGAAGTGGTCTGGTGCGACGGGTCGAGCCGGGAGGCCGACGAACTCTCCAAGCAACTCGTCACCGAGGGCAAGCTCATCAAGCTCAACCCCGAATGGCGCCCGAACAGCTACCTCGCCCGCACGAGCCCGTCCGACGTCGCCCGGGTCGAAGACCGCACCTTCATCTGCTCGACGGACCCCGACGACGCCGGCCCCACCAACAACTGGGCCGACCCCGCCACGATGAAGGACGAGCTGCGCGCCGTTTTCGCCGGGAGCATGCGCGGCCGCACGATGTACGTCGTGCCGTTCTCGATGGGCCCGCTCGGCGGCCCGATCTCCCAGCTCGGCGTCGAGATCACCGACTCGCCCTACGTCGTGCTCAACATGGGCATCATGACCCGCATGGGCAACGCCGTCCTCGAACTGATCGAGGCAGGAGCCCGCTGGGTGCAGACCATCCACAGCGTCGGCTACCCGCTCACGGATGCCGCGGGCGAGACCCGCCCCGACGTCACGTGGCCCTGCAACGACACCAAGTACATCGTGCAGTTTCCCGCGACCCGCGAGGTGTGGTCGTACGGCTCGGGCTACGGCGGCAACGCGCTGCTCTCGAAGAAGTCCTTCGCCCTGCGGATCGCGTCGGTGATGGCCCGCGACGAGGGCTGGCTCGCCGAGCACATGCTCCTGATCAAGGTCACCTCGCCGGAGGGACGCGCCGTACACCTCGCCGGCGCCTTCCCCTCCGCCTGCGGCAAGACCAACCTCTCGATGCTGCGCCCGACCATCCCCGGCTGGTCCGTCGAGACCATCGGCGACGACATCGCCTGGCTCCGCCCCGGCCCTGACGGCCGCCTCTGGGCGATCAACCCGGAGGCGGGCTTCTTCGGCGTCGCCCCCGGCACCGGCATCGAGACCAACCCGACCGCGGTGCAGACCGTCTGGGGCAACACGATCTTCACGAACGTCGCCCTCCGCGACGACGGTGACGTCTGGTGGGAAGGCCTCACCGCGACCCCGCCGAGCCACCTGATCGACTGGGAGGGCAACGACTGGACGCCCTCGTCGCCGACGCCGGCCGCCCACCCGAACTCCCGCTTCACGGTCGCGGCGGCGCAATGCCCCTCGATCTCCGACGACTGGGAGGCCGCGGGCGGCGTTCCGATCGACGCGATCCTCTTCGGCGGGCGGCGCGCCACGAACGTGCCTCTCGTCGCCCAGGCCCGCAGCTGGAAGCACGGCGTCTTCATGGGGGCGACGATCTCGTCCGAGAAGACCGCCGCCGCAGAGGGCACCGTCGGCGAACTCCGCCGCGACCCCTTCGCGATGCTCCCGTTCTGCGGCTACAACATGGCCGACTACTGGGCGCACTGGCTGAAGGTCGGCAAGGGCCTCGGCAGCCGCGCCCCCGAGATCTTCCAGGTCAACTGGTTCCGCAAGGGCGCGGACGGCAGCTTCCTCTGGCCCGGCTTCGGCGAGAACTCGCGGGTGATCGAGTGGATCGTGCGCCGCATCGAAGGGTCGACGGATGCCGTCGACACTCCGATCGGACGCCTCCCCGCCGCGGGCGCCCTGGACCTTGCCGGTCTCGACCTCTCGGACGAGACCGTGGAGCAGCTGTTCCACATCGACAAGACGAGCTGGCTCGCCGAGTGCGACCTCACCGAGGACTACTTCGCCCAGTTCGGCGACCGGGTTCCCGCTGCCTTGCTCGCCGAACTCTCGAGCGTGCGCTACCACCTCAAGGGATAGCGGCGGGCCGTCCGGGCCGGCCGGCAGCATCCGCTGCCCGGCCCGGCCCGCCACGGCTCAGGGGGCGATGAGTTTGCGGGCCGCGGCGACCGCTGCGGCCCGGCGGCGTTCGCGCACGGATGCCTCCGGCGCGCTGCCCGGGGCCGGGAACACCCCGGGGGAGTGCACCCACGACGTCGCGAGCGAGAAGACGAGGGTGACGAGGTCTTCCGGATCCCAGCTGGGGTCGATCTCGCCGCGGGCCTGGGCCGCGGCGATCGCGCACGCCTCCGGGCCGTTGCGCCAGTCCGTGGTCGTCGGCAGCAGCGCGGCGGCGCCCTCGAGCCTGGCCCAGTCGAGCATCCGCGAGTGTTCGGGGTATTCGACGACGTGGTCGAAAACCCGGCCGACGAATCCGGGCAGGTCGTTCGTGTCCATCGGGATGGCGGCCATCACATCGCGCCGGTTCACCTCGAGCACCGCCGTGAACAGGCTGCCCTTGTCGCCGAAATAGGCGTAGAGACGCTCCTTGCTCGCCTTCGCGGCCGTGGCGATGCGGTCGACGCGCGCGCCGGCGAGGCCGTACCGGGCGAACTCGGCCTGGGCTGCATCGAGAATTCGTTCGCGGGTCGCTTCGCCGTCACTCCTCATGACTAAGATCATACCTATCCCAACCAACTAGTTCGTTTGAATAGGATTTCTGTCTCGATGAGTTCCCCTGCTCCTGCTGTCTCCGTCTCTTCCCCGCCCCTGTCCGATCCCGCCGCGCACCCGCGCCGCTGGTGGCTCCTCGCCGTGCTGGCACTGGCCCAGCTCATGGTCGTGCTCGACGGCACCATCGTCAACATCGCCCTGCCGAAGGCCCAGATTGCCCTCGCCATGAGCGACGGCGACCGCACCTGGGTCGTCACGATCTACGCGCTCGCCTTCGGCTCGCTGCTGCTGCTCGGCGGCCGCATCGCCGACTACTGGGGCCGCAAGCGCTCCTTCCTGGTCGGGATGGCCGGGTTCGCCCTGGCATCCATGGTCGGCGGCCTCGCCGACACCACCACCCAGCTGTTGATCGCCCGCGGCCTCCAGGGCGCGTTCGCGGCCCTGCTCGCCCCGGCCTCGCTCGCGATCCTCACCATCACGTTCCCCGGCGGCACGGACCGGATCAAGGCCTTCGCCGTGTACGGCGCGATCGGAGGCGGTGGAGCGGCCGTCGGCCTCGTGCTCGGCGGCGTGCTCACCGAGTTCACCAGCTGGAACTGGTGCCTGCTCGTGAACGTGCCGATCGCCCTCGTCGCAATCCTCGCGGCGATCCCGCTGATGGAGGAGAGCCGCGCGCACGGAAACACCCGCTACGACCTGCCCGGAGTGATCCTCATCGTCACCGGCCTCGCCTCCCTCGTCTACGGCTTCAGCCAGGCCGAGAACGGCTGGGGTCGGGTCGAGACGATCGGCTTCCTCGCCCTCGGCGTCGTGCTGCTCGTGGCCTTCGTCGTCGTCGAGGCCCGGGCAACGAACCCGCTGCTGCCGCTCCGGGTCGTCACCGACCGGGTCCGCGGCGGCGCCTTCCTGGTCTCGCTGCTCACCGGTGCGAGCCTCCTCGGCGGCCTGTTCTTCCTCACCCTGTACTTCCAGATCGTGCTCGGCTACTCGCCGCTCCGCTCCGGGCTCGCCTCGCTCCCGATGACCGCGACCATCATGGTCTGCGCGACCGCGCTCTCCGGCATCCTGCCGAAGGTCGGCGTGCGCCTGCCCCTGACGATCGGCCCGGTCATCGCCGCAGCCGGGCTCGCCTGGTTGTCCTTCGTCACCGTCCAGGACGACTACGTGCTGCGGGTGCTGCCGGGTGTCATCCTGCTCGGCATCGGACTCTCGGCCATCTTCGTGCCGCTGCAGAACGTCGCCCTCGCCGGCATCGACGCGCACGACGCCGGCGTGGCCAGTGCCGCCGTCTCCGCGACGCAGCAGATCGGCGGGTCGATCGGCACCGCCTTGTTCACCGCCCTGTACACGGCCGCGATCTCGAGCTACCTGGCCTCGAACCCGGCGACGCCGACCGTTCAGCTCGACGCGTTCGTGAGCGGGTATTCGGTCGCCTTCCTCTGGGCGGCCGGGCTGATCCTGCTTGCCGCCCCGATCTCGTTCTTCATGATCAAGCACTCGAAGGCGGACCTCGTCGGCGCCCCCGAGATCGTGCACCTGGGCTGACCCGCCGGTCACGGATGACCCCGGCAGCGGAGCGTGCCGGGCCAGCGATGGGGCTAACTCAGGAGATCTGCCGGGCTGCGCAGCCGGGGCCGCGGAACAGTGCGGCGGTTCCGACCAACCGGTGCGAATTTCCTGAGTTAGCCCCCGGGGGCGGTCGTAGGATGCTGGCATGGACGACGAGGCCGCACTGATCCAGAAGCGCATCGACCGGTTCCTGCGCGAACGGCTGCGGCCGGCCGTGTACCGTCAGGCGCTGCCGCTGCGGGTCTCGGCCTGGGTGTCGACGGCTCCGGTGACGGATGCCCCGGCGACCTTCGCCGAGGCCGTCCGGCAGTCCTACACGCCGTTCGCCCCCGGCGAGGCATGGGGTCGCCCCTGGGGAACGGTCTGGTTCCACGCAACGGGCACGATCCCCGCGGACTGGGCCGCACAGCCCGGCACCCGGATCGAGGCCGTCGTCGACCTCGGCTTCACCGACGCGGCCCCGGGCTTCCAGGCGGAAGGCATCGCCTGGACAGCAGCGGGCACCGTGATCAAGGGCATCGCACCGCGTAACCGCTCTCTGCCGTTGGCGTCGCTGGTTGCGGGCGGCGCGACTTCCGTCGACTTCTACGTCGAGGCCGCCGCCAACCCCGACGTCACCGCGGGCTTCACCTTCGTGCCGACCCGGAACGGCGACCCGGCCACGGCCGACACCCAACCGCTGTACCGGCTGCGGCAGCTCGACCTCGCGCTCCGCGACGAGGAGGTTTGGGAGCTGTTGCAGGACGTCCTCACCCTCGACGGGCTCTGCAGGGCACTGCCGCAGGGTTCGACGCGCGCGGCCGGGATCCTGCGCACCCTTGAGCGCTGCCTCGACGTGCTCGACCCGGCCGACGTCTCCGGCACCGCAGCGGCCGGGCGTGCGGTGCTCGCCCCCGCGCTCGCGCAGCCAGCCACAGCGAGCGCGCACCGGGTGCATGCGGTCGGGCACGCCCACATCGACAGCGCCTGGCTCTGGCCGGTGCGGGAGACCGTGCGCAAGGTCGCCCGCACCTTCTCGAACGTGCTCGCCCTGGCTGCGGAGTATCCGGGGTTCACGTTCGCCGCGTCATCCGCCCAGCAGTATGCCTGGCTCAAGGAGTACTACCCCGAACTGTTCGAACGGGTACGCGCCCAGGTCGCCGCGGGCGCCTTCGTGCCGGTCGGCGGGATGTGGGTCGAGTCGGACACGAATATGCCCGGCGGGGAATCCCTCGCCCGGCAGTTCATGGCGGGGAAACGGTTTTTCCTGGCGGAGTTCGGGATCGAGCCGCTCGAGGTCTGGCTGCCCGACTCGTTCGGCTACTCCGCGGCCCTGCCGCAGATCATCGCGGCGGCCGGGTCGCGCTGGTTCCTCACCCAGAAGTCGTCCTGGAACGAGACGAACCGGATGCCGCACCACACCTTCCGCTGGGAGGGCATCGACGGCACCCGCATTTTCACGCACTTCCCGCCCGTCGACACCTACAGCTCCGACCTCTCTGGCGCGGACCTCGCCCGCGCGGAGACCCAGTATTCCGAGAAGGGCATGGCCACCACCTCGCTCGTCCCGTTCGGCTGGGGCGACGGCGGGGGAGGCCCGACGGCCGAGATGATCGCCGCCGCGCGCCGGACCGCCTCGCTCGAAGGGTCCCCGGCGGTCGAGCTCTCCACCCCGCGACGGTTCTTCGAGGCCGCCGAGGCCGAGTACCCCGAGGCGCCGATCTGGTCGGGCGAGCTCTACCTCGAGTTCCACCGTGGCACCTACACCTCGCAGGCCCGCACCAAACGCGGCAATCGGCGCAGCGAGCACCTGCTGCGGGAGGCCGAGCTCTGGACCGCGACCGCGAGCATCCGCACCGGGGCCGCCTACCCGTATGCGGCGCTCGAGCGGGCCTGGCAGACCGTGCTGCTGCAGCAGTTCCACGATATCCTGCCCGGGTCGTCGATCGCGTGGGTGCACCAGGAGGCCGAACGTCATTACGCGGAGGTCGCGCGCGACCTCGAGGGGCTCATCGCGGCATCCGTCACTGCGCTCTGCGGCACCGGGGCCCACGCGGCATCGCTCAACGCCGGCCCGTACTCCCTGCACGGCGTGCCCGCTCTCGGCGCGGCCCCGACATCGATTCTCGACGCCGGCAGCGGCACCGGCGCAGCGGATGCCCCGGCGACCGTGACCCGCACGGCGTCCGGCCTGCTCGTGCTCGCGAACGCCCTCGTCAGCGTAACGCTCGACGCCGACGGGCTCGTCACCTCCCTGCGCGACCTCCGCGCCGACCGGGAACTCATCCCGTCGGGCGCCCGCGGCAACCGGCTGCTGCTGCACCGCGACACCCCCACCCAGTGGGACGCCTGGGACATCGACGCCCACTACAAGCGCACAAGCGTTCCGCTCGACGCCGCGGTGTCCGTCGAGGTCGTGGCTGACACGCCCGCCGAGGCCTGCGTGCGGGTGACCCGCGTCTTCGGCTCCTCCCGATTCGTGGAGGGGATCACCCTCGCGGCCGGCTCCCCGACGCTCGACCTCGCCTTCGACGTGGATTGGCACGAACGCCAGAAACTCCTCAAGATCGAGTTCCCGTTCGACGTGCACGCCGAACGGGCCGCCTCCGAGATCCATTTCGGGCACGTCTACCGACCGACGCACGCGAACACGTCCTGGGACACCGCCCGCTTCGAGACCTGCGCGCACCGCTGGGTGCACGTCGGCGAGCCAGGCTACGGGGTCGCGGTCGCGAACGACTCGACTTATGGCCACGACATCGGCCGCTCGACGGACGCCGGCGGCCGCGCCACGACCACCGTGCGGCTGTCGCTCCTGCGCGCGGCGCTCTTCCCAGACCCCGAGGCCGACCAGGGCCGACACACGTTCCGGGTCGCCGTGCGTCCGGGCGCGAGCATCGCCGACGCAATCACCGAGGGCTACCGGCTCAACCTCCCGCTCCGCACCGTGACGGGAGTCGCGACCGACAACATCGAGCCGCTCCTCGAGGTCGACAACCCCGCCGTCGTGATCGAGGCGGTCAAGCTCGCCGAAGACCGCAGCGGCGACCTGGTCGTCCGCATCTACGAGGCGCACGGGTCCCGGGCGCGTGCCCGCGTCATCCGCCGCTTCGAGGCAGCGGATGCGTACCCGACCGACCTGCTCGAACGCCGGCTCGACGAGCCCGGCCTTCCGCTCTCGCAAGCGGGCCCCGCACTCGACCTCGAGCTGCGGCCGTTCCAGCTCCTCACCCTCCGCTACCCCCAACCGATTCGACGGAGTTTTTAGGGTTTTCGGGCCAAAACCGGCCTCCCACGTGCCGGAAACGCAAGAACTCCGTCGAATTCGTCAGGGGTCAGGGGGTCACCGGCGCGAGTCCTCGGGTGGTTAGACGAGCAGCTGGTGCTTGGCGAGGTCCCGGTACAGCGGCGTCGACACGACGAGCTCGGAGTGCGTCCCGGTGCCGATCACCCGGCCGTGGTCGAGCACGACGATCTGGTCGGAGTCGACGACGGTCGAGAGCCGGTGCGCGATCACGATGAGCGTGCGGTCGACGGCGACGGCGTCGATCGCGGCCCGCATGAGCTGTTCGTTGACCCCGTCGAGGCTTGACGTCGACTCGTCGAGCAGCAGGATCGGCGGCGCCGCGAGCAGCGCCCGGGCGATCGCGAGCCGCTGGCGCTCGCCACCGGAGAGCATCACGCCGGATTCCCCGACGGCCGCGCCGAGCCCGGCCGGGTCGCGTTCGAGCACCTCGCCGAGGTTGACCGCGTGCAGCACGGCGATGCACTCCTCGTCGGTCGCATCCGGCGCCGAGAGCACGAGGTTGTCGCGCAGCGAGCCGGCGAGCACGGGGGCGTCCTGTTCGACGTAGCCGATCTGCGACCGCAGCGCCGTGCGGTCCAGGGTGCGGATGTCCAGGCCACCGAGCCGGACGATGCCCGCGTTCGGGTCGTAGAACCGTTCGATGAGCGCCAGAATGGTGCTTTTCCCGGCGCCGGACGGGCCGACGAGCGCGGTGCGCAGGCCGCGTGGAGCGCTGAACGACACCCCGCGCAGAACGGGCCGCGGTTCGGAAGAGTCAGTTACGGCAGCGGCCATGCTCGTGCTCTCGACGGGGTCGGACCCGAGGTCCCCGACCGCACTGTTGTCGGGGTCTGCGGTATCGGCTGGACCGTCCTCGCCGGCCACGCTGTGGGCCGCACCGGCGACCGGGTCAGAGTCGGCGGCCAGGGCATCCGACGCGGAGTCGGCAGCCGAGGCGCTGACCGTACCCACGGTGCCCGAAGTCTCCGAAACGTCCGAGACAGACAGGCCGGAAGAGGGAGTGACGGTGGGAATGGCGGAGGGGGTGGCAGAAGGGGCGTCGTCCGTCAGGTCAGGCCGCCCATCGGTGCCTGCTTGTGCAGCCGCGAGGCCTTCGCCGACGGCGTCTGACGCCGGGGCGGCAAACGACGTGGCCGCTGCGACCGCGGCGATCGAAACGGTGCCGGTGGCCGCGGCATACACCGCGGCGGTCATCGCGGCCGATGCCTCGGCGGCGGCCTCGGCAGAGGCAGCGGCGGTCGCGGCGGCCCTGGCGGAGGCGTTCGCGGCGGCGGCGGACTCCGCGGCGAGGGCGGCGGCGGGACGCGCGGCAGCCATGGTGGCGGCGGCGTGCTCCGCTGCGGCCAGGTGGGCGGCGGCCTGCTCGGCGTGCGCCAGGTCGACGGCGGCGCGGTCGGCGGCGGCGCGGTCGGCAGCGGCGAGGTCGGCGTCGACCAGATCGGGTTCGGCGAGCATCGCCTCGATCACGCCGGGAGCGACGAGGGCCGTCACGAGCGCGTTCGGCATGGCATCCCCGGGAAGTTCAGCGGGCGAGACGCCGGAATCACCGGCGGCAGACGCCGAATCGGACCCGGCAGCAGACCCTGCACCAGACCCGGCACCAGACAAGTCTCCGCTCGCGGCGTCGGCGGGCACCGCGGCATCCGCAGCCGAAGCCTGGGTCGCGTACCCGAAGAACACGTTCTCGAACGAGATCGCGGGGGCGTCCGGCCGCACCGATTCATTGGCGGCGCCGACGGTGATCGCGAGCGGGAACAGGTCGCGGTCGAACTGGTCCTCTGCGGGCAGGTCGATGATCTCCTGGATGCGGCCGAGGGCACCGAGCGCCGAGTTGACCGAGGTGATCGCGCCGAAGGCCTGGCCGAGCGGCAGGATCATCAGGAACAGGAAGAGGATGAACGCGATCAGGTTCGCGACCGTGATCTGGCCACTCGCGACCCGGAAGCCGCCGACGCCGAGCACGACGAGGAAGGACACCTGCATCGCGATGCCGGCGATCGGCACGACGAGGGCCGAGATCTTCGCGACCTTCAGGCCCATCCGGTATGCGCCGGTCGCGTCGGCATCGACGGCCGCGATCTCGCGCTCGGTCGCGTTCGAGGCGCGCACGGTGCGGATCGCGCTGATCGCCCGCTCGACGCTCGCGGCGAGGGCGCCGACCTTCTCCTGAGCCTCGCGGCTTGCGACGCGGATCCGCTGCGACAAGAGCGTGACCGTGACGACGGATGCCGCGATCACGAGCACCGTCAGCCCGAGCAGCACCGGGTCGATCACGAGCATCGCGATCAGCGCGCCGAGGAACGTGAGCGAGCCGCCGATCGCTTCGACGAGTCCCTGGGTGAGCACGGCGCGCAGCAGGGTCGTGTCCGAGCCGACCCGGGAGACGAGGTCGCCGGTGCGGCGCGTGTCGAATTCGCTGATCGGGAGGCGCAGCATCCGCCCGATGAGCTTGCGCCGGCTCGAGAGCACGACGCCCTCACCGGTGCGCTGCAGCAGGTAGTGCTGGTAGCCGCTGATCAGGCCGGACACGACCACGAGCGCGACGAGCCCCCAGACGAGTGCACCGAGCGGCTGGTTCTGCTGCACGACGGTGATGACCTGGCTGACCAGGAGCGGCTGGGCGAGGCTCGCGAGCGCCCCGAGGATGCTCAGCACGACGACGACGCTGAGCACCTTCTTGTGCTCGAGAAGGTAGGGGAGCAGCTGGCCGAAGGTGGCGCGGGGGCCCGTCGCGGCATCCGCCCGCCGCCCGAGACGCCCGAGGCGGCTGCGCGGCTTCGGTGCAGGCGCCGGTGCCGGCCCGGTGGATGCTGCGGTTTCGGCGGGCGTGCTGGCGTCACTGATCGGGGTACTCACCAATCGAGCTTAACCTCAAACCTCGCCCGTGACCCGTCCCGTTCCGGTCGAGAGCGACCCGCGGAACGGGCACTCTCGACCGGAAAGGTCACGGAGGGACCCGGCTACGCCTCGATGTCGACGTCCTTGGTCTCGCGGCTGAGCAACAGGGCGACCAGGGTGATGACCGCCATGACCGAGAGGTACACGCCGACCCAGAACGGGCTGCCGCCGCCGAGCGTCCAGAGCCAGACCGCGATGAACGGGGCGACCGCCGCACCGAGGATCGAGCTCATGTTGTACGCGAACGCCGAGCCGGTGTACCGCACCGCGGTCGGGAACAGCTCGGGCAGGAGCGCGCCCATCGGCCCGAACGTCATGCCCATCAGGGTGAAGCCGAGGATCAGGAAGATCATCACGCCGAAGAAGCCGGCGCCGAGCAGCGGCACGAAAAGCAGTCCGAAGACGATGATGCCGAGGGTGACCCAGATCAGGGTGCGGCGGCGGCCGAAGCGGTCGGCCCAGGGCCCGGAGGCGAGGGTGAAGACGCCGAAGAACAGCACGCCGACGATCATCATCAGCACGAACGTCGTGTAGCTGTAGCCGAGGCCCGCGACGGGGGCGGTCGTCGCCGCGCGGCCGTAGCTCAGGCTGAACGTCGTCATCAGGTAGAACAAAACGTAGGTCGCGAGCATGATGAAGGTGCCGAGGATCAGCTCGCGCCAGTTGGACTTGAACACCGCGGCGAGCGGGAGCTTGTGCACCCGGTTCGTGCGGGCGGCCTTCGTGAAGGCGTCGCTCTCGACGAGGCGCAGCCGCACCCACAGCCCGATGATGACCATGACCGCGGAGAACAGGAACGGCACCCGCCAGGCCCACTCGAGGAACGCGGTCGACGGCCGGGTCGGGTCGTCGCTCGGCAGCAGCATCGCGATCAGCAGGAACAACCCGTTCGCGATGATGAAGCCGATCGGCGCTCCCACCTGCGGGAAGGTCCCGTACCAGGCGCGTTTTCCCTTGGGGGCGTTCTCGGTCGCGACGAGGGCTGCGCCACTCCACTCGCCGCCGAGCGCGAAGCCCTGGGCGAGCCGCAGCACGACGAGCAGCAGCGGGGCGAACCAGCCGACCTGGGCATACGTCGGGAGCAGCCCGATCAGGAAGGTCGCGATGCCCATCGTGAGCAGCGCGCCGACGAGGGTCGCCTTGCGGCCGACCTTGTCGCCGAAGTGCCCGAAGACGAGGGCGCCGACGGGACGGGCGACCATGGCCGCGCCGAAGACCGCGAAGGAGGCGAGCAGCGCCGTGGTCTCATTGCCGGTCGGGAAGAACAGGTGCGGGAAGACGAGCACCGCCGCGGTCGCGTAGACGTAGAAGTCGTAGAACTCGATCGTGGTGCCGATGAGGCTCGCGAGCACGACGCGGCTGCGCGGGTTGGTCGGCGCGGGAGGCGCGGAGGGGGAGGGCGTCGCGTGCGACAGGGTGTCTGAAGACATGGAAGAGAGTCATTCCGTGGTGGGAGCGGTCGGGCATGCGCCGGGCGGGAGCGTCGGCGTCGATCAGGCGTCGTGCCAGCAACCGGGACTGTCCGGAGAGAGATGTCCGCTTGTGGCGGCCGTTAGCACCATACGTCCGCGCGGTGACGGACTCAAATCCAGCGGCGAACCGTGGCTCAATCGGGACTTTTGCGGGCGCCGGCGGCGGGGCGGGCGGATGCCGCTGCGGGCATCCGCTCGTCACCGGGCGCGGTCGGTACTACCGAAGAAGATTGCGCAGCCCGCGCAGCACCTGGGCGGTATTGATCGCAGCCGATGCCGCTTCCTCGCCCTTGTCCTCCTTCGAGCCGGGCAGGCCGGCCCTGTCGAGGCCCTGCTGCTCGTCGTCGAGGGTGAGCACGCCGAAGCCGACCGGCTTCCCGGTGTCGAGGGCGACCCGGGTGAGGCCGTCCGTTGCGGCCGCGGACACGTATTCGAAGTGCGGGGTGCCGCCGCGGATGATCACGCCGAGCGCGACGACGGCATCTGCCCCATTCTCGAGAGCGACCTTCGCGGCGACAGGCAACTCGAAGCTGCCCGGCACGCGCACGAGCGAGTACGTGGCGCCGGATGCCTCGAGCACCCGGGTGGCGCCGGCGATCAGCCCGTCGGTGATTGTGTCGTGCCAGCGTCCGGCGATGATGACGATCGTGAGGCCCGTGCCGTCGACGACGACCGTGGGCGAGCCTGCTCCACTCATAGTGCGAGTCCTTTCAGGATGTCTCGGTCGGCCAGGTGGTGGCCCATGCGCTCGCGTTTCACGGCGAGGTAGTCCTGGTTGTCGATGCCCACGCCGACGATGAGCGGCACGCGTTCGACGACCGTGACCCCGTGCTCTTCGAGCTGGCGGAGTTTCTCGGGGTTGTTGGTGAGCAGGCGCACCGAGGAAATGCCCATCTGGTCGAGGATGGCGCTCGCGGCGCCGTAGTCGCGGGCGTCGGCGGGCAGGCCGAGGGCGAGGTTCGCGTCGATCGTGTCGAGACCCTGCTCCTGGAGCTTGTATGCCCGGAGCTTGTTGATCAGGCCGATGCCGCGACCCTCCTGACCGCGCAGGTAGATCACGATGCCGCCTTCCGCCTGGATGGTGTCGAGAGCCGCGTCGAGCTGGGGCCCGCACTCGCACTTGAGCGAGCCGAATGCCTCCCCGGTGAGGCATTCGGAGTGCACCCGCACGAGGGCGCCGTCCCGGGGCGTGCCCGAGACGAGGGCGACGTGGTCCGCTCCGGTCATCCGGTCGCGGTACGCCCGGATCCGGAAGTCGCCGTGCCGGGTGGGCACGGTCGTCTCGACTTCGAAGTCAACGCGGGGGGATTCGCGGATGGTGTGCGCGGTCGGCAGCTCGGAGTCCGCGTGGAACTCGTCGAGGTAGGCGATCAACTCGGCGATCGTGATCACGAGCACACCCTCGCGTTCCCCGAGTTCGAGGAGGCCGGGCAGGCGCATCATCTCGCCGTCCTCGGCGACGATCTCGGAGATTCCCGCGACGGGGGCGAGCCCGGCGAGCTTCATCAGGTCCACGGCGGCTTCGGTGTGGCCGTCGCGTTCGCGCACGCCGCCGTCCTTCGCGCGGAGAGGCATGATGTGGCCGGGCCGGTGCAGGCTCGACGGCGTCGAGGCCGGGTCGGCGAGCACGCGCAGCGTGTGGGCGCGGTCGGCGGCGCTGATACCGGTGCTCAGCCGGTCGGCGGCGTCGACGGAGATCGTGTAGTTCGTGCCGCGGGGGTCTTCATTGTTCGGCACCATGATCGGCAGGTTGAGCTTGTCGGCGAGCTCATTGGTCATCGGCGCGCAGATGAACCCGGAGGAATAGCGCACGGTCCACGCGAGCCACTCCTGGGTCGCCATCTGCGCGGAGATGATCACGTCACCCTCGTTCTCCCGGCCTTCGTCGTCGGCGACGATGACCGGCTTGCCGAGACGCAGTTCCGCGAGCGCGCTGGGGATGTCGGCGAGGCTCATGAGTGACTCCTTCGTGATCCTGCGTCCGCGAGGGCGAGCATGCGCTCGACGTGGCGGGCCAGGATATCGGTTTCGATGTTGACGTGCTCTCCGACCGTTCGTTTTCCGAGCGTCGTGGCCGTGAGGGTTTCGGGGATGAGGGAGACCTCGAACCACTGTGCGGGTTCGGTGGCCGGGCTGATGGTGCTGACCGTGAGGGAGACCCCGTCGACGGCGATCGACCCCTTGTTCGTGACCAGTGGGGCGAGCTCGGGGGAGAGGCTGAACCGCAGCACCCGCCAGGCGTCGCCCGGGGTCACCGCGAGCAGCTCGCTCGTGCCGTCGATGTGGCCCTGCACGATGTGCCCGCCGAGCCGGCCGCCGACGAGGGCGGCGCGTTCGAGGTTGACCGGTGTCCCTGGCCCGGCGTCGCTGAGGGTCGACATTCTGAGGGTTTGCGCCATCACGTCGGCCGTGAAGGTGTCCTCCGTGCGCTCGACGACGGTCAGGCAGACGCCGTTGACGGAGATCGAGTCGCCGATCGCGGCCCCGGACACGGCGAGCGGGCCGCGAACGGTCAGGCGGACGGCATCCGCACCGTGTTCGACCCGGTCGACGGTGCCGAGTTCCTCGATGATTCCGGTGAACATGTCAGGTCCTTGTCTCGGTGCGTGCGGGTTCGGCATGCCGGGTTTCGGCAGCCGTGGCTTCGGGGCTGGCGGCGGGCGTGGCTGGGAGCGCACGCGGCCGGGCGATCACGAGGAGGTCGTCGCCGAGGCGTTCGACGTGGTCGATCTCGAGCCGGCGCTGCTCGTCGATCCCGGTCACGCCGATGTCGCCGAGGGCGAGCCGGTCGCCGCCGAGCAGGGTCGGTGCGAGGTAGACGAGGTATTCGTCCACGAGCCCGGCCGTGACGAAGGCGCTCGCGAGTCCCGGTCCGCCCTCGATGAAGGCCCGGCGGATGCCGCGGGCGTGCAGGTCCCGGAGGATCGCGCCCAGGTCGGGGCCGGGGTAGAACAGCGGCGGATGCGGGTGCTGCCGGACCGCGGCATCCGC
>NZ_JASJVI010000036.1:0-37076 GCF_035019865.1 Cryobacterium sp. 10I5 | reverse complement strand
CCCTCCACACGGCCCGCACGACGGCCCGCCCCCGGTCCCGCCACACCTGCGCAAGCACGAGGTCGACGGTCGCCCACACCCGCCGCACGACGGTCCGCATCCGCATCCGCACCCGCACGTGCCGGCCGGGTGACACGCCCGTAACACAGTGACGTTTATGTGACGATTCATCAGGTTTACTGGGTCTTCGTCCAACCCAGCCCTAGTCTGATCAGCAGCAGAACAACCTCGCAGGGAGTGTCGATCCGTCGACGTCTCCCCCGCGGGAGTGACGACCGGCTCGACGCCCGCAGTGGGCGTCGCTCACCACCGTCCGAACCAGTAGAACCACCAGGCACCGTTGCCGGCGCATGACGCAGGCCGGCGGTGTCGTGAACCAGGAACCAGTGCTGTGAACCAGAAACACGCGAACATGACCGATGACGAACTCCTGCTCGAGACGGACTACACGAGTTACGCCAACTCCTGCCGCGACCCGCACATCACAGCGACCCAGGACCTCGTCGAGTGCCGTCGCCAGAACGGCCACGACGACACCCACGCAACGCGCGCCGGCATCCGGGCCATCCGCTGGCACCCCGGGACCGAGAACCTGCCGCTCGCGGGCTGAGCCACGCCCGGCGGTAGCCGGACGGGCCTTCGCGCGTCAGGCCGTCACAGGTCAGGTCTGTGCGAAGGCCGTGGGTGTCGACCGCCCCCGTCCGCCGTGACGTGACAGGTCCTCACTCAATTCTCCCCGTTGCGGCGCGCCGAAACGGATGCCCGCCTTGTCGTGGCCATGCTGGGAGAGTCCCATGAAAATCGGTCGAGCCGCGGTTGCTGAGGCACGAACCACCGGACCCAGCAACTCTGTGATCCGATCGGACTCATGCGCGCCGTCGCTCCTCTCCTGATTCACCCTGCCCTGCTCCTCGTCACCCTCGCCCTCTCGACGGCGCTCGCGGTGTCTGTCGTGCCCGTCGCCGCGACCGCGCCGGTCGCGGAAGCCGGCCACGCCGCCTCCGGTCCGGGAGCCGTGGCGTCAACCCCTTTCGCCGGGCCCGACGGAAGGGCGGGCGAGGTGACCTCGTCTGCCGGACCGACGCCGGTCGCGGAGACTGCCGGCCCGGTCGGCGGAGCAGGGAGCCAGGCCCCGGCATCCGCCCCGAAGCCGATCGTCGCCGCGGACGGAGCGCCCGCCGGGCCCGGCGCCGGCCGACCGAGCGCCGCCCCGGCGGCGGGCCTCGGTGTGCAGCCGGGCGCCCTCGCTTCGACGGGAATACTCGGCGCGGCGACCGTGGCAACCGGGGGTGCGTCGAGCGGATCGGCCGACACGTTCGCGGGAGCGGCATTCGCCGACCGCAACGAGCAGCTCGTCGTCGTCGTCGTGCCGTCCGGCGCCGGCCAGACGGCCAGTCGGTACCCCCTGCACGCCAACATCGTCTCGACGACATTCTGGGTCGGTGAGATCTTCAACGCCAACCTCAGCGATGGCAGCCAGGTCTGCAGCACCTACGACGGGCAGTGGGCGTTTCACCACACCGGGATCACGACCGGGATCACTCCGGCCGCGGCGAGTGGTTGCGCGGGCAGCGCCTATGGCGGGTGCGACGGCGTGAGCTCCGGGACGGGCGCCGCCTTCCTCTGCGCGACCGAGGCCCGCACGTCGGCCAACGGGTTCCTGCCCACCCGTCAGCCGGCACCCCTGCAGAACGCCTTCTACCTCGACCTGCCCTTCGACGACGTCAACGACCCGACCGCATTCGCGGGGCGCTGCACCGTCGTGCCGTGGGCGGCGACCCTCGGCCTCAGCCACTGCGCCGACCCGGGGTTCTCCTACCTGAAGAACCGCTGGGTGCGCATCGTCGGCCCGAACGGGCACGTCTGCTACGGCCAGGTGGAAGACGCCGGGCCCTCGAGCGGAGCGCTGTACCACGACGCCGGGTACGTCTTCGGCACCACCAACGCGCGCCCGATCAACCTCAAGTTCAGCGGTGACAGCAGCCAGGGCGCCGGAATGGACGTCTCGCCCGCGCTCAACGGATGCCTGGGCTTCACCGACCTGGACGGCGACGCCGACCACGTCGACTGGTCATTCACCGAGCGCGCCGATGTCCCGCCCGGGCCCTGGCTCCGAACCGTGACGACGAGCCAGGTCTCCGGCTGAGGTTCCGCGCCGCGAGTCATCGATTCCGCCAGGCGGTCCCGGCGCACCGGCGACGCCGGGCGCGGCCGGTGATTCCCGGTGATTCCGGGGCGTCGGTGCACGGCCGACGAGGGCCTACCTGAGGGAGAATCACGCCTAAACGAGGGGTAATCACTCGCGCCCGTTAGGCTGGTCTGTGGCGCGGTCCAGTTGTTCCGGAGCGCACCAAAGCACGAAGAGCTGAGCTCGACGGAAAAAAGGCTGACCATGAAACACGAAGTATCCGTACCTCCTCGCATCCAGGCAACGATTCGTAGCAACGGAACCGGCGAATTGATCATCGACGGGGCGGGCCAGCAGGTGACGGCCCGCGACGAGGCCGGTGTTCGTGAAGAGATCATCAACCGCGTGACGGATGTCGCCCGCGAAATCGGTCGCCCGGTGCGACTGACCGCCGACGACGAGCAGGGCCAATGGCCCCTCGTCGTGCACCCGGACGGCGAAGTGGAGGCCGCGGGCGATTTCATTCCCGCCGCCGCACTGCCGAACCACGCGCTCGAAACCGAGGAACCCGCAGCGTCGCAGGGCAAGTCTGCCAAACGGGCCATGGCCCACACCGGCGACCACAACGCCCCGGCGGCCCTGGCGGAACCGATGGAACCGATCGATGCCCTCGAGGAACTGGCCGAGCTCGCAGCCCTGGGTGACCCCCTCGACGCCGTGGCGCAGACGTCCGTCGACGAGGCCGATGCCGAGTCGGCAGCGGAACACGGGGCCGAAGCCGATGCAGCCGATGCAGCCGATGCATCCAACGCCGCACGCGGCGCCACTGTCGATGTCGACGTCGATGACGATGCCGAAGCGGATGCCGGTGCCGACGCCGATGCGCCATCTCAGGCCGCCGAATCCGTGCCCGCAGGGCCCCGCCGGACGCCAGGACCGCCACCCGGACTCTTCGAGGACATCATCTTCGAACACGGCGATCTCGACGCCGACGAGGACGAGGACGAAATCGCGGCCGGCTCGGTATCCGAGTTCCGGTCCACGCCGGTCTCCGCCTCCTCCGCACTGCTCGTCCCGGCACCGCACACGACCCTGGTCGCCGCGGAAGACGGTCCCAACCTCGCCGACTTCATGAGCTCCCGCCCCGCGATCGTCGCAGGACCCGCCCTCCTCGGCTGGCAGGGCACCGTGCGCCGGGTCACCGGCGGACTCGTGAATCCGTCGCCGGGCCGCAGCGAACTCGCCCGCCGCGCCGCAATCGCGGCAGTGCAGCGCAGCCTCAGCGGTCCCCGCACAATCGTGGTGCTCAACCCCAAGGGCGGCGCGCACAAGACCACCGCGACGCTGCTGATCGCCGCGACGTTCGGCATCCACCGTGGCGGGTACACCCTCGCCTGGGACAACAACGAGACGATGGGCACCCTCGGCGTGCGGGCGCAGGGCGCCCAGCACACGAACACGGCCGTCGACCTGCTCCGCGACCTCGAGGACTTCGCGTACTCCACGTCGGCGAGGGTCGGCGACCTCGACAAGTACGTGCGCAACCAGGGCGACGCGCGCTTCGACGCACTCGCCTCCGACCTCGACCCGGCCGGCGCCGCGAGCATCGACGATGTCGCCTTCGGCAAGCTGCACGCCGCACTGAGCCGCTTCTACCGGATCCTGATCATCGACACCGGCAACAACATGCGCGCCTCGAACTGGGAGGCGGCCGTCGAGACCGCCGACCAGCTCGTCGTCGTCTCGACGATCCGTGAAGACACCGCGTACGGCGCGGCCTCGCTCCTCGACGGTCTGCGGCTCAAGGGGCACGGGGACAAGGTCGCCCAGGCCGTGACCGTGCTCGCATCCCCGGCGAAGACGGCCGACCGAGCCCTGTCCGCCCGGTTGCACGACCACTTCAGCCAGCTCACCCGCACCGTCGTCGACGTGCCATACGACCCGGCGCTCGTCGCCGGCGGCCCGCTCAACATCGACGCCCTCGCCCCGCGCACCCGTGAGGCCTGGCTCTACGCGACCGCTGCGATCGCCGAAGGCTTGTAGCCGGCGCCGGGCGCCCGGGGACGTGTACCTTCCCGTTCGCCTGCGTACGTCATAATGCACGGCGGGCGTGCCAATCGGGGCCGCCCGCCGACAAGAAGGTCCACCCGTGCGCAGCTACCCCGCCCTTATCTCCCTCGGAGCCTCCGCCGGTCTCGTCGCGGTCTGCGTTGTGCTGGCGCTCACCGGATGCAGCCCGGCAGCGACCCGGTCGCCCGCCGCCCCGGCCGGCTGCGCCCAGCCCGGGGCAGCCTCAGACGCCGTGGTCGCGCCGGGGGCCGTCGGCAGCGCGCCGGAGGTCACCTTCACCACGCCGCTGACCGCCGCAAACACCGAACGCACCGTCATGACCGTCGGCACCGGCGCCCCGGTGCAGACCGGCGACTACGTGGAACTCGGCGTCGCGTTCTACAACGGCAGGACCGGGGCGAAGATCGACGCCCGCGGATTCGGGCCCGGCACCTCGGGACTCGACACCGGAGCACCCGTCCGGGTGAACCTCGCCACCCCGGACGGGACCCTGCCCGCCATCCTCAAAGGCGTCACCTGTTCGACGGTCGGCTCCCGGGTCGCCGTCGTCGCGAGCCCGGTGGATGCCTGGGGAGCGCAGGAGAACATCGAGCTCGACCTCCACGCGAACGACAACGTCGTCGTCGTCGTGGACGTGCTGACGGCGGCGGCGACCGCCCCCGTCGCGACCGATGTCCCGGCGACTGGCGCTCCCGACACCAACGTCGGGTAGCGTCTTCCGTCGGGCTCCCTCGTGCGGCCATCCGCTACCGGATGCCCGCGGTCTGTCCTCCGCCGACCGGTCGGTTCAGGTTACTCATAGATGCATGGTCCATACTGACCGAGGCCCATCATCGAAGAGACCACTCTCGAAACAGAAAGATCAGCGTGCGCAAACTTCCTGCCCTTCTCACCGTCGCAACCGTCGCGGTGCTCGCCCTCACCGGCTGCAGCGGATCCCCGTCGTCGACACCGACGGCATCCGCCGCCGCCGCGTTGACCTGCACGGACCCCGGCACGAGCTCGGACGCCGTCAAGGTCGCCGGTGACGCCGGCGTCGAGCCCACCGTCACCTTCACGGCGCCGCTCGCGGCAACCGCGACCGAGCGCACCGTGATCACCAAGGGCGACGGCGACGCCGTCAACACCGGTGACGCCGTCGAGATCGCGTACACCGCGTACAACGCAACCTCGGGTGCCAAGCTCAACGCCGGCGGTTACGGCACCGCAGCCGGCCTCACCGTCACCGTCGCCGAGACCGGTTCCGTCATCCCCGGCATCCTCAAGGGCATCGCGTGCTCCAACATCGGCTCGCGCGTCGCCGTCGTCGTGCCGCCGGTCGACGCGTTCGGCACCACGGGCAACACGGACCTCAAGGTCGCCGCGACCGATAACATCATCTTCGTGATCGACGTGAAGGGCAAGGTGCCCACCCGCGCGAGCGGCGCCGACCAGGCCCCGCAGGACGGCTTCCCGACCGTCGCGCTCGCCGACGACGGCGCCCCGACGATCACCGTCCCGAAGAGCGACGCCCCGACCGAGCTCAAGACCGAGGTCCTCAAGAAGGGCGACGGCGCGACCGTCGCCGACGGCGCGACCGTGACCGTGCAGTACGCGGGTGTCGTGTGGGCCACCGGGAAGGTCTTCGACCAGAGCTGGGGCAAGGGCGGCCCGGCCACCTTCGCGACGGCCAACGTCGTCCCCGGCTTCGCCCAGGGCCTGGTCGGCCAGACCGTCGGTTCGCAGGTCGTCATCGTGATCCCGCCGGCGCTCGGCTACGGCGCAACCGGCAACACGACCGCGGGCATCTCGGCAACGGACACCCTTGTGTTCGTCGTCGACATCCTCGCGACCGCATAGTCGCGACACCGCTTAACCAGACACCCGCACCAGGCGGCGGCCCCCGGGCCGCCGCCGGAAGGCCCAGTTCCACCATGCAGCGCACGATGTTCAAGTCCAAGATCCACCGCGCCACCGTGACGCAGTCCGACCTGCACTACGTCGGTTCGCTGACGGTCGACGAGGACCTGATGGAAGCCGGCGACCTGCTCGTCGGTGAGCGCGTCAGCATCGTCGACGTGAACAACGGCAGCCGCTTCGAGACCTACCTCATCGCAGGCAAGCGCGGCAGCGGAGTCATCGGCCTGAACGGCGCCGCCGCCCGCCTCGGCATGCAGGGCGACCTCATCATCATCATCTCTTACGCGCAGATGAGCGACGAAGAAGCCCGCAGCTACGTCCCCGTCGTCGTGCACGTCGACGCGGACAACCACATCGTCGCGGTCGACGCAGACCCCTCAGGTGTACATGTCGCTGGCCTGAGCCGCCCGCCGCTCACGGCCTGACGTCGAGCGCTCCTCGAACCGGCCGGTCTTCTCGGTCAGCCTGATCCGGTAGAGAACCGGTGCCTGACCGGATGCGGCCACCCGGCCCGCCGACGGCGGCACCGGCTCAGACGCCGTCGTCCGGATCCCGTGGAACGTGCCGTCGGGACCCGAGACCGGCTGCGCCGTCGTCGACGTCACGTAGGGTGCGAGCCGGGCGAGCAGCTTGCGGAGGCCGTCGTCGGCATCCGCACCGTGCAGCTCCTCGAACTCACCCCAGGCGACGACGGTGCGCCAGTTGGCGAGGTCGTCGAGCTGCTCCACCTCGAAGCAGACGGCGGGGTTCGCCCGCATCATCTCGACTTTGGTGCCCGCTGCGCTGTGTGCGTACACGGTGTCGCCGTCGTAGGCGTAGGTGATCGGCACGATGTAGGTGCGGCCGTCGCTGTGGCAGCCGATCCGGCCGACCACACTGGTGTGCAGGACTGCGTCGATTTCACGAGCGTTCAATTCCCCGAGCATGACCCCAGCATGGACCCGCCCGGTGACGCGCACCAGTGCCAGGCTGGACTTCCCGCCGCCTGCGTGCTGCCGGCGTGCCGCCCGCCCGCGTGCCGACGACGTGGCGGTCGGCGGGGACGGTACCGCGAGGCGCCGGGCGCATGCCATCATCGTGGGATGGAACGTAACGCATCCGCTCGCCTCGCCCTCGATGTGCGGGCGCCCGCCCGGTTGATCCTCTCGATCGGCGTCGCCGACGACCCGGCCGTGTCGATCAAGGAGACCTTCACGGCCGTGCAGGACGGCACCCCGTTGGAGGCCCGGATCGTGTTCGACCAGCACGGCACCCGCCTGCATGTCGTCGAGGCACAGGCCGGCTCGGTCGACATCGACTACGCCGTCACCGCGACCGGGCAGGCGAGCGACGCCGGTTTTTCCGAGATCGACCTCGTGCGCTACCTGCGCCCGAGCCGGTACTGCGAATCCGACCGGCTCTGGGGCACGGCCGCCGCCGAATTCGCCGGGCTCTCCGGCACAGTCCTCATGAACGCCGTCGCCGCTTGGGTCGGCGCGAAGCTGCGCTACGAGCCCGGGTCGAGCCTGCCGACCGACGGCGCCGTGCGGACCCTGATCGACCGGCAGGGCGTGTGCCGGGACTTCGCGCACCTCGTCGTCGCGCTGCTCCGCGCGCGGGACGTGCCGGCGCGGGTCGTCTCCGTGTACGCGCCCGGGCTCTCGCCGATGGACTTCCACGCGGTGGCCGAGGTCTTCGTCGACGACGCCTGGCATGTCGTGGACGCCACCGGACTCGCCCCGCGGCAGACCCTTCTGCGTATCGCGACCGGCCGTGACGCCGCGGACACCGCCTTTCTCACCACGATCGGCGGCGCGGTGTTCCTCCGCGATCTCACCGTGACCGCGACTGTCGACACCCTGCCGCGCGACGACCGGTACTCCCTGGTGCGCCTGCACTGAGCGGATGCGCCCCGCGCCCATCCGTGGCCGCGCCTGTTTCGGCAGCCCGCGCCCACAAGCATCCGCCACCGCGCCGGTTTCGGCAGGCCGCGCCCACCGTTTCGGGAGCGCCCCGCGGTTTCGGTAGCGGCGGCGGGGTGGGCACAGCTCAGCCGGCCCGCCGCATCACTTGTCGGCGCCCTGATCGCGGGTGAGTTCGGCGACGCGGTCGACGATCCACGAGGCGAGGGTCGCGGTGACAACGCCGACGAGGGCGATCCCGCCGAGCATGAGGGCGACGGCGATCAGCCGGCCTTCGATCGTCACGGGGGTGAAGTCGCCGTAACCGACCGTCGCGATCGTGACAAAGGTCCACCAGAGCGCGTTGCCGAACGAGGTGATATTCGCGCCGGGAGCGCGCCGCTCGGCGTCGAGCACGGCAAGGGACGCGAGAAACACGAGCAGGACCGTCGCGGACGTGACGTAGATGCCGACCCGGGACCGCACCGCTGTCCCCGGCGAGCGGGGGAAGGCTGACAGGGCGGTCACGAGGCGGAGCAGGCGCAACGAACGCAGCACGGGCAGCACGACGACGAGCAGGTCGAAGAGGTGAGTGCGAAACCACAACCAGCGCTGGGGAGCGAGCACGAGATTCATCAGGTAGTCGAGGAGGAAGACCGACCAGGCTGCTTCGAGCACGAAGGTCAGGATGAGCCCGGGTTCGCCCTGCACATCGGCGAGGACCCTCCAGGCGTAGTCGACCAGGAAGATCATTGCCGCCCCGAGGAGCGGCCACTGCACGAGCTGCTGCCAGCGTTCTTGAGTCATGCCCACACTCTAGGAGGACCATCGCCCGCACGGCAGGGCCGGCCGCCGGCATCCGCTTGCGTGCTGTCGGGCGGCGGATGCCGGCGGCGCGCGACCGGGGTCAGCCGGCGGTTCCGGGCACGAGCAGTCCGCTCTCGTAGGCGATGACGACGAGTTGCGCCCGGTCGTGGGCGTAGAGCTTGGCCATGGTCCGGTTGATGTGGGTCTTCGCGGTCAGGGGCGAGATGAACAGGCCGGCGGCGATCTCCTCGTTCGACTGGCCGCGCGCGACGAGCGTGAGGACCTCCCGCTCGCGATCGGTCAGGTGCGCGAGGCTCGGCGGCACCGAGGCCGCGCGACCCGGGCCGGCCGGCAGCACGTAGCGGCGGATCAGGCTCTGCGTAGCGGTGGGGGAGAGCAGGGCGTCGCCCTGGTGGATCGTGCGGATCGCCCGCATCAGGTCGGCGGCCTCCGTGCCCTTGCCGACGAAGCCGCCGGCCCCGGCCCGGAGGGCCTGCACGACGTATTCGTCTTCCTCGAAGGTCGTCAGGATCAGGATGCGCACGGCCGAGAGCCCGGGATCCGCGCAGATCGCGCGGGTCGCCTCGATGCCGTCGAGCATGGGCATGCGGATGTCCATCAGCACGACATCGGGTAGCAGCAGCCGGGACTGGGCGAGCGCCTCGGCCCCGTCAGCGGCCTCACCGACGACCTCGAGGTCGGGCTCATGCCTGACCAGTTCGCGCACGGCCGTGCGGATCAGGGTCTGGTCGTCCGCGATCAGGACCCGGATCACGAGGCCGCTCCTGCTGCAGGGTCTGGAGCAGAGGTCGGGGCGGAGATGCGAGCAGGGGCCGGCGACTCGGCGGCCGGGACATCGGACGGGGCGTTCGCCCCGGCGCTCGCAATGGGCAGGATCACGGCGAGCCGGAACGTGTCCGGGGGACGCACGCCGAACTCCACTGTGCCGCCGATGGTGCCCGCGCGCTCGGCGACGCCGACGAGGCCATGGCCGGTCGGGGCATCCGCTGCCGGGTCGATCGCGTGGAAGGCGACCGGGTTCTCGACCTCGATGTCGACCGTGCCGCTGCCGTAGCTGATGCGGAGCTCTGCGGTGTGGCCGGCACCGTGCTTGTGCGCGTTGGTGAGGGCCTCCTGCACGATCCGGTAGGCGATGGTGTCGACGGGGGCGGGCAGCCGGGTACCCGCGCCGCGCACGCGCACGGTCACGGCGAGGCCGTCGCGGGCGAAGTCGGCCAGGAGCGCGTCGACCCGGCCGAGGCCGATCTCGGCGGCCGGGGGCCGGGGGCGACCGGCCGAGTCGTCCCTGAGCACCGCGAGCATTGTGCCGATCTCGCGCAACACCGCCTGGGCGGCCTGGCGGATCGTCGTGAGCGATTCCTGTGCGTCGGCGGGCCGGTCGGGGAGTGCCTGGGTGGCGACCCCGGCGTGCAGGTTGATCACGGCCATCTGGTGGGCGACGGCGTCGTGCAGTTCGCGGGCGATGCGCAGCCGGTCTTCGGCGACCCGGCGCAGAGCCTCCGACTCGCGGGTCTCCTCCGCGGTGCGGGCGCGTTCGGTGATCGCGGTGATGTACGCGCGGCGCGACCGCACGGCGTCACCGGTTGCGCCGGCGAACCCGATGATCGCCGCGTATTGCACGACGCGGGGGTCGAGCACGTCGGCCGGGGTGACGACCAGGCTCGTGATGACGAGGGCGAATGCGTTGAGCGACGTGGCCACGATGGTCGTGCGCCGGTCCGTGCGGACGGCGACGTTCCAGGCGGCGATCGCCGTGGGCATGATGAAGGCAGTCAGTGGCACACCGAGGCCTCCGGCGATCATGAACAGGGCGACGCACACCGCGAGAACCTGAAGGGGCCAGCGCCGCCGCACCAGTAGTACGGCCGCTGCGGCGACCGCGACGAGGGTGCCGGCGACGCTCGGCACGACCCGGAAGTTGCCGCCGAATGGCAGGAACGCGCCCGCGAGCACCAGCAGGGTGATCAGCGTGTCGGCGGCCCAGCGCGGCAGGTGCGCATGGCTGTACATCGAGGTCATCTCCCAAGGATGCCCCCTGCGCCGGGCTGCGGCATCCTCCCGGGGGACGAGAGGCCGTACCGCGCCTGCGGTACGGCAGGTTGCTGCCGCAGGAGGATGCCCGGCGAGACGGATGCCGCGACGCTGGAACAGTGCCGGCTCGCGGCATCCGCCACGCCCGACCCGGCGCACCCACGCAGCCACCCACGCAGCCACCCACGCAGCCCAAAGCGCTACAGCACACGGAGGAAATCACGATGTCCCACCCCATACTCGCCGCCTACGACCTGAAGAAGTCGTACGGTCGCGGCCCGAATCGATTCGACGCGCTCAAGGGGGTCACTCTGGAGATCTTCGCCGGCGAGTCCGTCGCCATCGTCGGCAAGAGCGGCTCGGGCAAGTCCACCCTGATGCACCTGCTCGCCCTGCTCGACAAGCCGAGCACGGGCAGCGTGGAGCTCGGCGGGAGCGACACCGCGACCCTGAAGGGCAAGCGGCTCAACGAGACACGCAACAAGACCTTCGGATTCGTTTTCCAGCAGTTCTTCCTCACGCCGGGGGCATCCGTGCTCGAGAACGTCGTGTTGCCGCTCAAGATCGCCGGCATCGGCTCACGGAGCCGGAAGCTGCGCGGCCACGCGGCGCTCGAACGCCTGGAGCTCGACGACAAGGCGAGGAGCAAGGCCAACGCGCTCTCCGGCGGCCAGAAGCAGCGGGCGGTGATCGCCCGCGCCCTCGTCAACGATCCGCGGATCATCTTCGCCGACGAACCCACCGGCAACCTCGACAGTGCCACCGGCGCGATCGTCGAGGACATCCTGTTCGGGCTCAACCGCGAGCAGGGCATCACCCTGATCATCGTGACCCACGACGAGGACCTCGCCGAACGCTGCGACCGCCGGGTGTACATTCGCGACGGCCTCGTCGTCTCCGAGGAAGCCCGGGTCGCAGCATGAGGGCCATCGACGTCGTCGGCTCGGCCATCGGCAACAGCTTCCGCAGCCGCCTCCGCACCACCCTCACCGTGCTCGCCATCTTCATCGGCGCGTTCACGCTCACCATCACCAACGGTCTCGGCACCGGGATCAACGCCTACATCACCGACACCGTCGCATCCATCGGCGCGAACGACGTGCTCACCGTGACGAAGGTGTCGCCGGATGCGACGACGACCGGCCCGCAGGAATACTCGGCCGACGAGATTACCAGCGGTGGGGGCGCGGCCGGGGGGGCCGCGGGGAGGACGACCGTCGCCGCGATCACCCCCGCGGACCTCACCACGATCGCCGCCATCGACGGGGTCACGTCCGTGGAACCGAGCCTCTCGGTCACCCCGGACTACGTGACGACGGGAAGCAGTAAGAAGTACCGGCTCGGGCTCGGCAGCTTCGTCACCGGGACGACGCTGCAGCTGTCCGCGGGCGCCCAGCTCGACCCGGCATCATCGGAGCGGCAGATCGCACTGCCGGTGTCGTTCGTCGCACCGCTCGGGTTCGCGAGCGACGCGGATGCGATCGGTGCCACCGTGCACATCGGCATCACGGACGCTGCGGGATCGTCGAGTGTCATCGACGCGACCGTGGCCGGGGTCTCGGAGGCCGGCCTCGGTGCGACGGGGAATGCGACCGCGAACACGGCGCTCACGACGGCGCTCTACGACGCGCAGAGTGTCGGGCGCAGCGCGACCGCGAAGGACAGCTACGCCCAGGCCGTCGTGCACTTCGACGCGAACGCCTCGGCGAGCGAGGTCACCGCACTTCAGGCCCGCTTCACCGACGCCGGCTTCAGTGCCAAGACGGTCGCCGACCAGATCGGCACCTTCAAGTCGGTGATCGACGCGATCGTGCTTGTGCTCAACGCCTTCGCCGTGATCGCCCTGCTCGCCGCGAGCTTCGGCATCGTCAACACGCTGCTGATGAGTGTGCAGGAGCGCACCAGGGAGATCGGCCTGATGAAGGCGATGGGCATGGGCGCCGGCCGGATCTTCGGCCTGTTCAGCATCGAGGCGGCGTTCATCGGTTTCCTCGGCAGCGCGATCGGCGCCGGCATCGCGATGATCGTCGGCACCGTCGTGAGCCGCGCGCTCTCGACCAGGCTGTTCGCCAACCTGCCCGGCCTGCACCTGATCTCCTTCACACCGGCATCGATCATCACGATCATCCTGATCGTGATGGGCATCGCGTTCCTCGCCGGCACCCTGCCGGCCTGGCGTGCCGCGCGGCAGGACCCGATCGAGTCGCTCCGCTACGAGTAGCGGTTGCGCGCTCGCCGCGCCGGGCGAGCGGATGCGCGCGGCGCGGGCGCGCGGGGCTCGCCGCCTACAGGCCCTGCTCGACCATGGTCACGACGCGGCCGATCAGGGCCTGGGTCGACTCCGGCGGCAACGCCCGGAGCGGGCCGTCGAGGAGGAGCGAGGCGAGGCCGTGCACGGCCGACCAGGCCAGGAACTCGGCACCCGGCCGGCGCTCGGCGGGGAGGACGCCCGTGGTCACGAGGTCGTCGAGCGCCTCGCTGAGCAGCTGGAACGGGGTCAGCCCGCGCTCGCCGGCCCGTGCAGCGCTCGTTGCGCTCTCGAGGTCGGACGAGGCCGTGAACGCGGTGCGGAACAGCCCCGGTTCGGCCAGGGCGAAACGCAGGTAGCCGGAGCCGACGGCGCGGAATCGGAGCCGGGCCGTGGCTGCGTCCATCGTCGTTCCCGCGGCGGATGCGGCGGCATCCGCCACCGGGATCGCCGCCTGCTCGTCCTCGATCGCCCGGGCGACGCCGGACTGGCACTCTGAGCAGACCGCCTCGAGGAGCGCGCTCCGGTCGGCGAAGTGCCGGTATGCGGCGTTCGGGGCGACGCCGGCGCGGCGAGTCGCCGCGCGGACCACGACGGCGGCCGGGCCTCCCACGCGGGCGAGTTCGAGGCCGGCGTCGATCAGGGCACGCCTCAGGTCGCCGTGTCGGTAGGTCGTGCGACCCTGGGACTCGGTGGCTGGATCGGTGTTCGTGGTTGTCAAAGTGAGGCCGCCTCGTTACGCTGGAGACCGAATGTGTACAACGTCCACAATACCGCAGGGATGAACACGATGACGATCATCGAAGCCAGGGGCCTGACCAAGACGTACCGCTCCAAGAGCGGGCCGGTGCATGCGCTCGCCGGGCTCGACCTCTCGGTTCCACGGGGCAGCGTGAAGGCCCTGCTCGGTCCGAACGGCGCGGGCAAGACCACCGTCGTGAAGATGCTCACGACGCTGATCCGGCCGGACTCCGGCACGGCGTTCGTCGACGGAATCGACGTCGTCGCCGACCCGAAGGCCGTGCGCCGGATCATCGGGGTGTCGGGCCAGTACGCGGCCGTCGACGAGAACCTGACCGGTTTCGAGAACCTCGAGATGGTCGGTCGGCTCTACCACCTCGGCGCGACCGAATCCCGGCGTCGCGCCCAGGAGCTCATCGACCTCTTCGAGCTCACCGCCGCAGGCAACCGCCCGGTCAAGGGGTTCTCCGGAGGCATGCGCCGGCGGATCGACCTCGCGGGAGCGCTCGTGATCAACCCCAAGGTGCTCTTCCTTGACGAGCCGACCACGGGGCTCGACCCGCGCAGCCGTATCGCGCTCTGGAACGTGATCAAACGGCTCGTCGCCGACGGCACGACCGTGCTGCTCACGACCCAGTACCTCGAAGAGGCCGACCAGCTCTCCGACGACATCGTCGTGATCGACGACGGCCGGGTCATCGCCGAGGGCACCTCCGACCAGCTCAAGGCGCAGATCGGCGGGCACCGCCTCGAAGTCGCGCTCGTCGACGCCGGCGCCGGCGCGAGCGAGGCGGCCCGCGGCATCCTCGCCCGCTTCGGCGACGGCGAACCGATCGTCACGAGCGACGGCCGCGGCCTCGAGGTGGCGGTGACCGACGGCCCGCTCGCTCTGCAGCACGTGCTCGCGGCGCTCGGCGATGCCGGTATCGAGCTGCACGACGCCGGCATGCGGCGGCCGACGCTCGATGACGTGTTCCTCAAGCTCACCGGGCACAAGGCCGACAAGGCGCAGGGCGCAGCGGATGACGACACCCTCGACCCCAAGGAAGCGGTGAAGGCCCGATGAGCGCGATTTCCACGACCCTGCCGAGCTGGAACCCGTTCTCGCTGTGGTACTCAGACGGCTGGACCGTCACCAAGCGCAACCTGATCAAGATCAAGCGTTCCCCGGACATGCTCGTCTTCGCGGTGATCCAGCCGGTGATGTTCGTGCTGCTCTTCAGCCAGGTCTACGGCGGCGCGATCCAGGTGCAGGGCACCGACTACACCCAGTTTCTGATGGCGGGCATCTTCGCCCAGACCGTCGTCTTCGGGTCGACATTCTCCGGGTCGGCGATGGCGCTCGACCTCAAGGAGGGCATCATCGACCGGTTCCGCAGCCTCCCGATGAGCTCGTCCGCGGTGCTGATCGGCCGCACCAACAGTGACCTCGTGCTCAACACCATCTCGATGGTCATCATGATGGCGACCGGGCTCGCGGTCGGCTGGCGGGTCAACTCCTCGCCGGCCGAATTCCTCGCCGGCGTCGGGCTGCTCCTCCTGTTCAGCTACTCGCTCAGCTGGGTGATGGCCCTGCTCGGTATGAGCGTGAAGAGCCCGGAAGTGATCAACAACGCCTCGTTCCTCATCCTGTTCCCGCTGACGTTCGTCTCGAACGCCTTCGTGCCGAGCGACACCCTGCCGACCCCGCTGCGGATCTTCGCGGAGTGGAACCCGGTCTCCTCGCTCGTGCAGGCGGCCAGGCAGCTGTTCGGCAACGAGGGCACCGCGCCCGTTCCCGAGATCTGGACCATGCAGCACCCGATCCAGACGGTGCTGATCGGCATCACCGTGATGCTCGTGGTGTTCGTACCGCTGTGCATCCGCAAGTTCGCGTCGATCAGTTCGCGGTAGCGTGACAGCTGACCGAGCTTTCCGCTGACTGAGGTGCTGCAGCTACCGACCTGTTCCACTGACTGACCTGTTCCGCAGACTGACTTGTTCCACTGACTGACCTGTTCCATCCGCTCGAGCAAGGGAGTTCGACATGACTGACTCTGAGACCGGAACGACGACAACCGGCCGGGGCATCGGCATCCTCGAGGGATTCAGCGGTTTCTCGGTCCCCGACATCGAGGCCGCCCGTGCCTTCTACGCCAGCACGCTGGGCCTCACGGTGACCGACGGCGGCATGGGGATCCTGCGCATCGAGTTGCCTGGCGGGGCGCACGTGATCGCATACCCCAAGTCCGACCACGTGCCGGCGGTCTACACGATGCTGAACTTCGCGGTCGGCGACATCGACGTCGCAGTGGACACGCTCATCGCGCGCGGGGTCGTGTTCGAGCGGTACGAAGGCTCGCCTCACGATGCGAAGGGCATTGTGCGCGGGTGGGGACCGCCGATCGCCTGGTTCACGGACCCGGCGGGCAACATCCTTTCGGTTCTCGAGGATTCGGTGGTCGAGGAGTCGGCACAGCACGATGAGTAACGAGGTACCGTTCACGACCGACCGGCGCACCGGTCAGTTGCGTGCTCCGCGGAACACCGCGCCGCGGTCGACGGGACCGTACGACGTGAAGCGGGAGGACAAGGACCTGTATGCGCCGACGAACCGTGACTGGGAGTTGATCGAGGTTCCCGCGCAGCGGTTCGTCGCGGTCGACGGGCGCGGCGACCCGAACGTCGCGCCCGCGTACGCCGAGGCGGTCGAGGCCCTCTATGCGGTCGCCTACGCGATCAAGTTCGCGGCCAAGCGCGGCCTCGGGCGCGACCTCGTCGTCGCCCCGCTCGAAGGCCTCTGGTACGCAGACGACCCGGCCGGCTACGCCGCGTTCGCAGCCGGCGACAAGGCCTCCTGGAGCTGGACGATGCTGATCAGCCAGCCCGACTGGGTGACGGATGCCGCAATCGACGACGCCGTCAGGGCGACCCTGGCGAAGAAGAAGCTTCCCACCCTCGCGAGCGTGCGCATCGAGTCCCTCGCCGAGGGCCTCAGCGCGCAACTGCTGCACGTCGGACCCTACGACGACGAGGCGCCGGCACTCGCGCGGCTGCACGGGGAGTTCATGGCCGAGCACGGTCTGCGCCTGAACGGCCTGCACCACGAGGTGTACCTCGGGGACCCGCGCAGAAGCGCCCCGGAGAAACTCAAGACGGTCCTCAGGCAGCCGGTCGCCCCCGCCTGAGCCCGGCATCCGCTGCGGCGCGGTCGACATCGCGCGCCAGTTGCGCCGCTTCGCGCCACGCGTGCCTGGCGCGGAGCGGCGCTTGTGGCGCGCGAGCGCCGCTGCCCGTCGCCTATGGACGCCGGCACCCGTCTGCGCGCCAGTTGCGCCGCTTCGCGCCAACTGTGCCGGCAGCATCGGCCCGCGCGCCGGTTGCGCCGTTTCGCGCCACGCGTGCCTGGCGCGAAGCGGCGCTGTTGGCGCGCGAAGACCTGAGCGCGGCGGATGCGGCGGCCGGGCCCGGCATCCGCTGCCGGCAGCTGAGCGGCTCAGTGGCTCAGCGGCCGGTGCGCTTGCCGAGCTTGAGGTTCGCGGTGCTGCGGGTGCGGCCGGGCGCGGACTGCGTCTTCTTGGCCACGGCGGGCTTCGCCTTCGCGGCGGCGACGCGCAACGCCTTCGCGGCGGCCTTGGCTTTGTCGGTCTTCTTTTCCTTCTTGACCTTTTCGCCACCGGCGGGCACCGAGTCGACCCGGGAACTGGCCTTCGTGCGGCCGCGCACGATGCCGATGAACTCCTCGATGTCCTCGGTCGTCTCGGCGGCGAGCCAGGCGAGCGACACCTGGCTCTCGGCGACGTCCTCGACGGGCCGGGAGACGAGGTCCTTGCGGCTGTGCAGCCGGGCGATCGAATGCGGCACGATCACGATGCCGACGCCCGCGGCGACGAGCTCCATGGTCTCGTCCATATCGCGCACGGCGGCGAGCGAGCGGCGGGTGCTGTCGCGCACCTCGGTCGCGACGTCGCGCCACTCGGGAACGGCGTCGGGGTCCTGCAGCAAGTGTTCGTCCGCGAGGTCGGCGACGAGCAGGCTGTCGGCGTCGGCGATGAAGTGGTCCTTCGCGGCGACGACGACCGGGATTTCCCGGTAGAGAGCGATGAGGCTCAGGTCGTGTTCATCGACGGGCAAGCGCACGATGCTGACCTGGGCGCGGCCGTCGTGGAGCACGGCGGACTGCTCGTCCGGCGTGGTCCGGAAGACCTCGAGGGGCTGGTCGGGGCGGCGTTCTGCCCAGGCGCGGGTCCACTTGGTCGGCGTGACGCCGGCGGCGAAGGCGATGGAAAAGGTCACCGGCATCCTCTCTGTTTGTGGCGCGCGGGGCGGCTCACCGATATGATCCGCCGAAGCGGTGGTGCTCTCAGGCTATACGCTGGACTGATGAGCGAGAAGAAGACCCAGACCATGAAGCCCGCAACGGCGGCCCAGAAGCTCGGGATTCTGCTCGAGGCAGCCCCCGAGGAGTTCCAGAACACCCTGATCTCGCGCACCGAGCTCACCGAACTCGACACGAACCCGCCGGAGTGGCTCACCATGCTGCGCACCAATGGCCCGCACCCCAAGCAGGTTGTCGCCGCGAAGCTCGGCGTCTCGATCTCTGGGCTCGCACGCGGCAAGGTCACCGAGCCGCTCACGAGCGCCGAGATCCTCGCGTTGCTGCAGCAGCCGCCGGCGTGGCTCGTCACCGAGCGCGCCACCCAGTTCGAGGTGCGCGAGGAGCAGATCCGCGTCAAGGACCGCGACGCCGAGCGCGCCCGCAAGGCCGCGCACGCCGCCCGGTTCGCCGCCCAGAACGAGAAGGCCGCCGCGAAGAAGCGCTAGCGCTAGCCCTGGCTCTCGCGTTCCCGCGCCCGGCCCTCACCAATTCGACGGACTTTTTGGGTTTCTGGCACGTAAGAGTGTGTTTTAAGCGCTTTCCGGGCAAAAGCTCCGTCGAATTGGTTATGCCTCGGTAGCGTCGGTGCCCGCGGGAGCGTCGGCGTACTGAGCGCGGAGGAAGCCGACGATGTCGGAGAGTTCACCCTGCGAGATCGAGTGGCCCATGCCCTCGTAGATGCGCTCGGTGAGCACAGAGTGGCCGGGCAGCCAGGCCTGGGTGCGGCCGACGGCATCAGCCTGGATCACCGGGTCGGCCGTGCCGCGGCCCCAGAACACCGGAACGGGCCGTTCGGCGAGCTCGGCGTCGCCGGGCTGGGGCGCCCCGGCGACGAAGCCCGACAGCTGCACCGCGAACGCGAACCGGTCGGGTGCCTGGCGCAGCAGCTGCAGCGCCATCGCGCCGCCCTGCGAGAAGCCGAGGAGCCCCACGGATGCCGGCGGCACGACGAGCGCGTCGAGCCAGGCGAGCACGCTGTCCGTTGCCGCTTCGACAGCGGTCGCGCTCGGGGCGCTCGGGTTGACGTCCGCGCCGGGGACGCCGATCGGGAACCACGCCCAGCCGTCGCCGACCGGCAACGGTGCCCGCAGCGCGGCGAGGACGGGCTTGAGCGGCAGGTGCGGCGCGAGCGAGAACAGGTCACCCTCGTGGGAGCCGTAGCCGTGCAGGATCAGGAGCAGCGGCCGCCCGACCCGGTCGGCTTCGGACGCTGACCAGAGCACCGCGCCGGGATCGATCGCCGGTGCATCAGAGGCGGGTGCGCCGTTATCGGTGCTCCCGGTGCCGCCGGTGTTCTCCACGTCGTTGTCGTCCATGTCGGTCCTCCTGCCGTACGCCGAGGCCGGAACGCGTCGACCAGTCAATACTTCCACTGCCCAGGCCCCGGATGCTGCGCCGCCCGACCGAGGTGCGCGACCACTGCAGGCCTGCGGGCCGCTCCCGCGGGAGGCGCCCGCGGGCGAGCGCGACTCGCCCCGGAACGCGACAGGGCGCATCCGCTCGCCGGTTAGGAGAGAATGAAGGCATGAGCGTGCGCACCCCTGACCCCGACCCGGACTGGACGCCTGGCCCCGAGAACATCCAGCCACCCAATCAGAACCAGGGCTGGCTGACCGATGTCGAGCTCGCGGACATCCGCCGTCGCCTGCCGATCCTGTACATCGAGGCCGTCCCCGTGCGGGTCGACGGGCTCGGCCAGGTCGTCGAGCTCGGCGTGCTGCTGCGCGCGCGGCCGACCGGCGAGATGACGCGCACCCTGGTCTCCGGGCGCGTGCTCTACGGCGAGACCCTGCGCGATGCGCTGTTCCGGCACCTCGAGAAGGACCTCGGGCCGATGGCGTTCCCGCAGCTGCCCGCGAGCCCGGTGCCGTTCTCGGTCGCCGAGTACTTCCCGCTGCCCGGCATCACCGCCTTCACGGATGAGCGCCAGCACGCCGTCTCGCTGGCCTACGTCGTGCCCGTCACCGGCACCTGCGACCCCCGCCAGGACGCCCTCGAACTCACCTGGATGACACCGCTCGAAGCGGCATCCGAGGCCGTGTCCGCCGAGATGGAGGGCGGCCGCGGCTCCCTGCTGCGGATGGCGCTCGCCTCGGTCGGCCAGCTGCGCTGACGCGCCCGGTGGGCGAGCCGCCCGCCGCGGCCGCCGCCCTCCGCCACGCCCTCCGCTACGAACCGGCTGTCGGAGTGGGGGTCGGCGTGGACGTGCCCGGAGCGGTGTGCTGCTGTGCCTTCACGTCGGCGCGCACAAGGTGGCGCAGGGCGTGGCGCCACCGCTTCGGCACATCGGCCTTGGCCGCCTCGATCTTCGTGAGGTATTGGCTGGCCTGCGCGCCGTAAGCTCCGGCGAGGACGTCCGTGCGAATGGCGGCCAGGGCCGCGGGGCGTGCGGCCGCGTCGAGCTTGATCGCCGCGCGCAGGTCCGCGCGCAACTGGGCAACGGTCTTCACGGTCTCGTCCGCGGCGACAGCGGTGTTGGCGGATGCCGACACGGCGGTCGCGAGCGACCCGGCGACGGTGGACCCCGAGACGGAGGACGTTGCAACGGTCGTGGGCATCTCGGCCGCGCTCGCCGCGCCGACCGCGAACGTGCCGCCCGCAATCAGGCCGAGGCTGAGCGTCCCCGCAGCGACAACGGTCGTGGCTCGCTTCGTGAATGCATTCATATTTTCCTGCCTTTCGCTGGACCGGGAGGGTCCCGGCGGTGAAGCCACAGTGGCAGGCGCACGCAAACGCCGTGTTCGGGAAATGTACGGAGAACGTAAGGCGAGTCGGGCACCCGCCCGCCCGGTTCGCAGCAACCGGCGCCTACTGGCTTAATGGATGCTGTGGGCGACGACAAAGGGCTGGTGCTGGTCGTCGAAGACGACCCCGCAATCGCGGACATCGAACGCCTGTACCTCGTGCGCGCCGGCTTCACCGTGCATCTGGAGTCCGATGGGCGCGCGGGCCTCGAACAGGTGCGCCGGTTGCGGCCGGCCGCGGTGATCCTGGACGTCGGCCTGCCCGGGCTCGACGGGATCGAGGTATGCCGGGCCATGCGCGAGGCGGGGGACTGGACGCCCGTGCTCTTCGTCACCGCACGCGACGACGAGGTCGACCGCGTGCTCGGCATCGAACTGGGTGCGGACGACTACGTGACCAAGCCGTTTTCGCCGAGGGAACTCGTCGCGCGGGTGAAGGGAATCGTGCGCCGTTCCTCGGGCCTCATCGGCGACACGGTACTGCGGGTGGAGGACGTGACGCTCGACCCGGCGACCCGCCTGGTCGCGCGCGGCGGCATCCGCGTGGACCTGACCGCGACCGAATTCGACCTGCTCGCCCAGCTGATGGCCCGGCCAGGACGGGTGTATTCGCGGGAGGAACTGCTCTCCCTGGTCTGGGGAATCGCCGACTACAGTGCGAGCAGGACGGTCGACGTGCACGTCGCCCAACTGCGTGCCAAGCTCGGCGAGGGAAATCCGATCCGCACGGTGCGCGGCGTCGGGTATTCCGTCGCCGGCCGGGAGGGCTGAGCGGTGCGGCGCTGGTTCGGGTCACTCGGCGGCAGGATCCTGCTCGTCACGGTAGGCGTTGCGTTCGTCGCGGTTCTCGTCACTGCCGTCGTGTCCCTGCAACTCGTGCAGACCCTCGTCACGACGCAGGCCCAGGCGGACCTCGGCGCCCGGACGACCGCGCTGAGCGAACGGCCGCTCGCGACCCTGCGCATCCTGCTCGAAGACGACACCCTCCTTGGCGGACGCGGCGAGCGCTTTGTGTTGGTCGGCGCCGACGGGACGGTACCGGAAACAGGTTCGGGTGCGCGCACGGTCACGCAGGACGTCAAGAGACGCATCACCCAGGTACTGGATGCCGGCCGCTCGGTGTCGACGTCGCTGCAGATCCGGGGTGAGTCCTACGTGGTGGAAGCGCGGCCGCTCGCGGGAGGCGGCGGACTCGTCGGCTTCGTGCGCGTCGCGGACATCACCGACTCGGGCAGACTCGTCGCCGGGCGGATCCTGCTGGCCGTGCTCGTCGGGCTCGTCGTGGCCGTGCTCGCCGGACTGTTCCTGTCCCGGCGGTTGGCACGACCACTGGAGCGGACCGCACGAGCCGCTCGGCGGCTCGCCGACGGTGAACGCGGCGTGCTCATCGCGGCCCAAGGCATCCCGGAGATCGACGACGTGTCCCGCTCGCTCCGTGCCCTCGACCACGCGCTGGGTACGAGCGAGACCCGCCAACGGGAGTTCCTGCTCTCGGTGTCGCACGAGATCCGCACGCCGTTGACCGCGCTCCGTGGGTACGCGGAGGCCCTCGCCGAGGGCGTGATTCCGGCAAGCGACAGCGCGGCGGTCGGTGAAGTCCTGGTCGCGGAGACGAAACGCGTTGACCGTTTCGTGAGCGACCTGCTCGAACTCGCCCGCCTCGAAGCGGATGACTTCACGGTGCACCTGCAGCCGATCGACGTCGGCGGAGTGCTCGCGCAGGCTGCCCTCGCCTGGCAGGGTCAATGCACGCAGCTCGGCGTCGCGCTGCGCGTTGACGGGCCGGGGGACCATGCGGGTGCGGGCGCGGTGCCGGGTGTCCTCACGATCGTGACTGACGGCATGCGCCTGCGCCAGATCGTCGACGGCCTGCTCGAGAACGCGTTGCGCGCAACGCCGACCGGCGGCGAGGTCGTACTCGCGGCCCGCCGGGTCGATGGCCGGCACGTACGTGTCGAGGTGCGCGACAGCGGCCCTGGTTTGAGCACATCGGATGCCGCCGTCGCGTTCGAGCGCGGAGTCCTGCGAGCCAAGTACCGCGACATCCGCCCGGTCAACACAGGCCTGGGCCTGTCCATCGCCGCCCGGCTGGTGACCAGGATGGGCGGCACGATCACAGTGCAGTCCGCGGCCGAGGGTGGCGCGTGTTTCGCCGTGGTTCTGCCGGTCGGCGACGGGGCCGTCGCACGCTGACGCGAGCGACGCGCGCCCGGGCATCCGCCTGCGGCGAGACCTAACGGACCAGGCGGACCTCGTGCAGCTGTTCGCCGAGCACTTCCTGCACCTGCTCGTGACCATCGGCGACGTAGCCGTTGCGCGCGTAGAAGGCGTGGGCGCGCGGGTTGACCGCGGCGACCCAGAGGTACGAGGGCCCGGCGTCGACGACCGCGTCGAAGAGCTTCTGGCCGATGCCGCTTCCGTGCTTGTCCTCGAGCAGGTACATGAAATAGAGCTCGTGGGCGGCGGGGGCGTTCTCGTCGCGGGCGGGTCCGCTGCCGGCGAACCCGACGACCTCACCGTCGACGAGCGCGACGACCTGGCGGTATTCGGCGCCCTGAGTGGTGAACCGGCGCCACATGGCGGCGAGGCGCTGGGGCCGCAGCTGGGAGAGGGCAGCCTCGCTCAGCAGGTGGTCGTAGGTTTCGTGCCAGCAGAGGGCGTGTACGCGGCCCAGACTCTCGGCATCCGCTTCTTCGACGGGCCGAACAACGACGGTGGTGGTGTCCATATTCTGACCCTAACCCAGCCGGGCGACACCGGTTGACCGCCTGTGCGGGGGCTAACTCAGGAGATTCGAAGCAGTGGGACAACGAGCCCCCCGAATATCAGCGGACGGCGCGCGACGGAGGGACGATTTTCCTGAGTTAGCCCCCGGTGGCCGCGGAGAACGCCCGGAAATGGTGGCCGCAGGCCGCGAAATCGCGCGCAGGTGGCGCCGATGGCGCAGGATTCACGCAGAAACGGGCCGGACTCCTGGTGGAGGCCGGCCCGTTGGGTCGTGCGGGGCGAAACGAGCGGATGCCGGGAGTTCAGCCCCGGCACCCGGTCGCGCCCTCGTGCTGGTGCTGCTTAGCCCTGGGCGCGGCGCGGGGCCGAGCGACGAGCGCCGCCGGCGCCGGCTCCCGAACCGGACCCGCGGACGAGTCCGCCGACCTGCAGGCCGCCGGAGCGACCGGAACCCTGCGGGGCGTGGCTGCGACCGGAGGTCGCGGGGCGTCCCGAGTGCTCCTGACGCGCTCCGCCGGTCGAGGCGGTGTCGTTGCTGCGGCTGCCGCGGTTGCCGCGAACGGGAGCGGTGCTCGCACCGTCGCGGTCGTCACGGCCGCGCGCGCGCTGCCCGTCCGAGGAGCGCGAGGTGTCGGAGGACGACGAGGAGGCGTAGGAACGGCTGCCGCCCTGCGAGCGTCCGCCGTCGGAGGACGAGGAACGTCCGCCGGAGCGACCGCCCTCGGAGCGTCCGCCTTCTGAGCGGCCACCCTGCGAGCGTCCGCCTTCGGAACGGCCAACCTGCGAGCGTCCGCCTTCGGAACGGCCGCCCTGTGAGCGACCGCCCTGCGAGCGTCCGCCCTGGGACTGGCGCTGCTGCTGCGGCTGTTCGCTGCGCGGCGCCGGCTTGACGTAGGCGGCGACGTCGCCGACGAGGGCGGCGACGGCGGGGGAGTCCGCGGTCACGCGCTGCGGGGTCACCTTGATGGCTGCCTTGCGCAGCAGGTCCGCGGTGTCGCGACGCTGCTCCGGGAGCACGAGGGTGACGACGTCACCGGCGTGTCCGGCGCGGGCGGTGCGGCCCGAGCGGTGCGTGTACGCCTTGTGCTCTGCCGGCGGGTCGACGTGGATGACGAGCTCGATGTCGTCGACGTGCACGCCGCGAGCGGCGACATCCGTTGCGACGAGAACGCTCACGTCGCCGTTGCTGAACGCGGCGAGGTTGCGGTCACGGGCGACCTGCGAGAGGTTGCCGTGCAGGTCGACCGAGGGGATGCCCGCCTCGGTGAGTGCCTTGGCGAGCTTCTTCGCGTGGTGCTTGGTGCGCATGAAGAGGATGCGGCGTCCGGTTCCGGAGGCGAGCTTCTCGATGAGCGCCTTCTTCTGTTCGGCGTTGTCGACCTCGAAGACGTGGTGGGTCATGGCGGAGACGATGCTGTTCGAGTCGTCGACCGAGTGCAGCACCTCGTTGTGGAGGAACTTGCGGACGATCTTGTCGACGCCGTTGTCCAGGGTGGCCGAGAACAGCATCCGCTGGCCGCTGTTCGGCGTCTTGTCGAGGATGCGCGTGACGACGGGCAGGAAGCCGAGGTCGGCCATGTGGTCGGCCTCGTCGAGCACGGTGATCTCGACGGAGTCGAGGTTGACGTAGCCCTGCTTCATCAGGTCTTCGAGGCGTCCGGGGCAGGCGACGACGATGTCGACGCCGGCCTTGAGCGCGGAGACCTGGCGGCCCTGGGAGACGCCGCCGAAGATGGTCGTGACCGTGAGACCGTATGCCTCGGCGAAGGGGGTGAGCGCGTTGGTGATCTGGGTGGCGAGCTCACGGGTCGGCGAGAGGATGAGTCCGAGCGGGCGGCCCGGGCGGCGCTTGCCGCCGGCGAGCGTGCCGCCGAGGCGCGCGGCCATCGGGATCGCGAAGGCGAGGGTCTTGCCGGAGCCGGTCTTGCCGCGACCGAGCACGTCCCGGCCCTTGAGGGTGTCGGGGAGGGTGTCGACCTGGATGGGGAAGGGGCTGTCGATTTCCTGCGCCGTGAGCACGGCAACGAGGGGAGCCGGCACGCCAAGCGCGCCGAAGGAAATTTCAGACAAAGTGGTGCCTTTCGGGCATCAGAGCCCTCCGTCGAACCGTGTGCGCACCCCGAGTGAGGGAATGCAGGCTTCGGAGCCAGGAGGATTCACATGGCGAAGGTGCCAATGGGCACATCCGTTCGCCGTAAGAATGTTCATTCGCAATATGCGCTCGGCCCACCGAAATGGTGTGCCGCCGCAACAAGAAGAGGGCGTTCTACGACGCAGCGAGCGCAGCGATGCATTCGCAAGTGGTTTCAGTCTAGCGGATGCTGTCAAGCACCCTCCCAGAAAAGCCCCGGTCGGCCGCCCGCTCGCCCCGGGGGCGCCTATCGACGGAAGGTGCGTTAGTCGAGGTTCCCCGTGTAGAGCTCGCCGACGGGGACATCGACCGTGACGGTGTTGCCGGCCTGCGCGAGCGGGCAGGCCCACATCGGGTCGTAGGCGCACGACGGGTTGTATGCGAAGTTGAAGTCGAGGATCACGGTGTCGTCACCGACGCCGGGGCCCAGGTCCGCCCCCTTGATCGTGTCGAGCAGGTAGCGCCCGCCGCCGTACGTTCCGCCGGGCCGGCCGGCGAGACCGTCCTTGATCGGCAGGAACAGGCCGCCGCCGTAGCTGCCGAGCCGCCACAGGTCGATCGGGCCGAGGTAGGGCAGCCGCACGATGCCGACCAGGTCGAACGGCACGGTGCCGTCCGTCCCGGTCTCGACCGCGATTCGGTGCGGCTCCGGGGCCCGGTGCACTTCGACCTCGAAGCGCCAGTCCGGGTCGTATGGCGCGATCGTGAGCCCCGGGAACGCGGCCCGGTCGTCGGGCAGCAGGGGCGATGACGGATGCCCCGCGAACAGGTCGTCGCGCCCGCTCCGCCAGAGTTCGTGTCCCGCCGCCGGGTTCTGCACGCTCAGCTGCCGCACTCCGGCATACAGGCCGGTCACGCGACGGCGCCAGTCGGCGAGCTGCAGGGCCCCGAGCGTCGAGCTCATGCCGGTGCCTCCGTCGGGGTCGGTGTCGCATTTCCGTCGTCGGCCGAACCAATTCGACGGAGTTTTTCGGTTTTTGGGGCGTTTTCGGGCCTCTCACGTGCAATTCGGACAGAATCTCCGTCGAATTCGTCAGGGCTCGCGGATGCGTCGCCGTCGGTCGGACCCGCAGACCCGGCAGCGTCGATGCCCACGTCGAAACGCCAGGTCGGTGCGAGCCGCTTGAGTTGCAGCATCCGCCACTGCCACATGGCCCAGAACACCGGCCAGCTCGGCAGGGTGAGCGCGCCGGTGCCGAAGATGAGCTGGTCGCGGTAGAGCGTCTTGCCGGTGCCGGCCGGGTCTGCCGCCACGGCCATCCGGTGGTCCCAGAGTGTGACGGCCTCGAGGGCGCCGGACACGCCCCGGCCGGTGTCGCGCACGATGCGCACGCCGTCGCGCCGCTCGGTAGACATCTGCAGCCGGATCACCTGCTTCCCCATCGGCACGAGGCCGAGCGCGGTGAGTTCGACCGGGTGCTCGCCGGGTTCCCAGATCGAAGGGAAGCCGTCGGCCTCGAGCGACTCCACGCTGATGAGGGGCGAACTCACCTCGCGGAAGACGGCGGGGCTCTGCAGGGCGCGCCACGCGGCATCCGGCGGGCAATCGAGGATTTCTTTCAGGAGAACACGCATGCCCCCAGTCTGTGGTGCCGGGGCATGCAGTACAACTGAGGAGTGGCAATTCGGTACTGGCTCGGGGTCGCGCAGCGCGATAACGTGCAGCGGGGCGTCGCTGTGGGGTTCGCGCAGGCCGGCTACCGGCTGCGCACCACGCTCGAGGGCATGCGGGAGAGCGACGGGGTCGTGTACTACTCGCCGAAGACCGCCGTCGAGGGCGAGCTGCTGCGCGAATTCACCGCGATCGGGTTCGTCGCCGAGGGGAACGCGTACGAATTCCGGAGCCCCGAGACGCCCTCCGGCACCTATGTGCCGTGGCGCCGGCGCATCGACTACGACACGGATGCCGTCAGCACCTCGATCCGCCCGCTCCTGAACGTGCTCGAGTTCACCCGGTCCGACCCGGACTGGGGTTACCAGCTCCGCCGCGGCCTGCTCGAGATCTCGCGGCACGACTACGACCTGATCCGGCGGCAGATGCGCCGCATGTAGGCGCCGGAGCGGCTTGGGCGCCTGTGCTCCCGTCCGCCCGCCAGCCCGGAGCCGGTCGGCGTGCGTTGTGTCGGAGTTTTTCGCGACACGCCGTGAGTCCGGGCGGTGGATGCCGCGAGTCGCGAAATTCTCCGACGTTGCGTCGTTCACGGCCTGCGCCGTATCCGCCGCGTGCGCGGTTTCGGGCGGGTGTCGGAGCCGGTCGGCAAACGTTGTGTCGGAGTTTTTCGCGACACGCCGTGAGCCCGGGCGGTGGATGCCGCGAGTCGCGAAATTCTCCGACGTTGCGTCCGCCGCGGTGTCTGCCGCATCCGACGCGCGCAGCGCGGCCGCACCCGCCATTCGCCCCAGCCGCGTTGATTAGACTCGCGGCTATGACTGGCGATCTCTGGTGGGTGCCCTCGGCGATACTTCTCGCGTTCGTGGTCCTCGGGGTGACTCTCGTCGTCGCATCCGCCCGCCGCCGGCGCCGCGACCGGGAACAGGCGGAAGCGGCGATCGTCGCCGAACGCGCACGCGCCGCTGCGATCGCCCTGGTGCGCGCTGACGACCAGGTCGGCGCCGCGACCGACGAACTCGGGTTCGCGGTCGCCCAGTTCGGCGAGGCGGCGACCCGGGACTTCGCCACGGCCCTCGAGCTCTCCCGCCGCCAGTTGCGGGACGCCTTCGCCCTGCAACAGAAGCTCGACGACAGCGTGCCGGACACCGAGTCCGAGCGCCGCCGCTGGACGGAACAGATCATCGCGCTCGCCGCCGAGTCGACGACCCGCCTCGCCGAGCAGGACCGTGCCTTCACCGCCCGCCGCGGGCGCGAGCGCGACGCCCCGCTCCTCCTCGAGCAGCTCACCCGCCGCGTCGACCGGGTGACCGATCGGGTCGCCTCGGGGGCGGCGAGCATCGACAGGCTCCGGCTCAGTTACGCCCCCACCGCGCTCGCTGCGTTCAGCGGCAACGTCGCAGAGGCGCGCACCGCCCTCGGGCAGGCGAAACAGGCCACGGATGCCGCGGCCGCCCACCTCAAGGCCGTCCCCGGCTACCCGATCGGTGACGAACTCGCGGCCGCGGAACTCGGGCTCTTCCACGCCGGAAAGCTCCTCGACGCGATCGAGACCGGAGAGGACCAGCTGCACGTCGGCCAGGCGACCCTCAACGCCGCCCTCGACTCCGCCGACGCCGAGATCGCCGAGGCCCGCACCCTCCGTGACGGGCATGAGGAGTCCGTCGCGGCCGCCGAACTGAACCGGGTGATCACCGCGGCCGATGCGATCGTGGCCGAGTTGCGGCATCCGTCGCGGGTGAGCGACCCCGCCGCCGACCTCGCCCGGCTGCGCGAGGTGCTCGACGGGCTCGATGTCACCCGGTCGGAGGCGCGCAACCAGCAGTTGCGTCTCGACAACGCCCGGCCGGCGCTCGCCGGCGCCCTGCTGGCCTCGCGCAGCCAGGGAACCGTGACCCGCAGCTTCATCGCGGCCCACCCCGGCCGGGTCGGCGCGGAGGCCCGTACCCGGCTCGCCGAATCCGAGCGGCTCGTCGCACTCGCCGAGGCCGAAGCGGATCCTGTGACCGCGCTCGACACGGCGCGCCGGGCGACGACCCTCGCAACGGATGCCGACGCCCTCGCCCGCTACGACGCTCGCTTCGACTGACCCGCCCCAGCCCTCGCCGGCCACGCGTCCGCATGTTCCGGGGACGGTGGTCGGCCGTCCGACGGGTAGCCTTTTCCGGTGAGTGAATCCCTGCCCCAGCAGAAGTACCAGGTCCGCTTCGACGTCGGCCTCGCCGGGTTTCAGGCGCTCGCCGAGGATGCGGACGTGATCATCCTTGCGGACGCCCTGCCCACCGTCGGCGACACGGCACCCGCGACGCCCTTCGGCGAGCACCTCGTGATCGTGGCCGACCTCGGCAACCCGGCGCGGGTCGCCCAGTGGGTGCTCGCGCAGCAGACCGAGAAGGCCGACCGGTTCTCCGTGGCCGTGGTCGCCGTGGGGGAGCGGCGCCGCGACGGATCCCCGCGCCCGGCAGTCGAAGACTTCCTGCTGGCCGGGGAAGTGATCGACGAGCTCTCCCGCCTCGGAATCGACCACTGTTCGCCGGAGGCCGCGGCCCCCTCCGCCGGATTCCTCGGGCTCCATCGCGCCCTGCGTCACCTCGTGAGCGCGTCCGAGACCGCCGTCGCGCTCCGTGCGGCCGGCCGCGCCGAGGAGATCCGGGCTGCGGTCGATCTGGCCCGGCCCCACCCGCCAGCGGATGCCGCCCAACAATCAGCCGAGATTCGCCGTGTCCGGGAATTCCGGTTTCCGGCCTGACGTTTCATTACTCGCAACAGCCTCGCACCACCCCGAGTCACCGACCGAACCAGGAGCACACCATGAAGGCAGTATTCAACGGCACCACGATCGCCGAAGCCCCCCAGTCCGAGCTCGTCAAGATCGAAGGCAACTGGTACTTCCCGCCGGCAAGCGTCAAGCCCGGATTCCTCGTGGAGAGCGCGACCCCGTATACCTGCCCGTGGAAGGGTGAATGCCAGTACTTCAGCCTGCAGGACGGCGACACTCTGCTGCAGGACCGCGCCTGGAGCTACCCCACTCCGTACCCCGCGTCGTTCGACCGGGTCGGCCAGGACTACAGCGGCTACGTCGCCTTCTGGAAGGAAATCTCCGTCACCGAGTAGGTCAGGCGCGCGCTTGCGTCGAGCGCGCGTGTGCCCGCACGAGGTACCCGACCGAGCGCACGGCGATACTGCCGATCAGGAGGGTCACGGTGGCGAGGATGCCGGTTCCGGCGACCCCGGACACCCAGGCCCCCGACACCCACAGGCTCACGGCCGACCCGGTCCCGGCGCCCGGCGCGGCGGCACCTCCGATCCAGTGCAGGGCGTAGGTCCCGCTCGCCGCGGCCGTGAAGGTGAACGCCCAGAAGCCGAGGTCGAACCCGAGCCGCCAATAAGTGGCGAGCATCATCACCTGCACGAGGATCAGCAGCACGAACGTCCCGAGCAGGACGGTCTCGAGCGTGTCGAGCCGGCCGCCGTTGGAGGCGAACCAGGCGTTCCCCGCGACCGCGGGCGGGGCCGAGAAGATCGCGAACGTCGGCAGCAGGCGGGCAGGAAGGGCGGGTCGGAATGCCATCCTGCCGAGGATGAGCGCACCCAGCAGCATCCAGAACAGCAGCCCGACCCCGATAGACGCGACGCTCAGCGTCGTCCAGCCGAACGTTCCCGCCGACTGCCCGGCGATGAAGGCTGCGGCGACCGTCGGAAGAAAGTACCCGGCATGGAGTGTGTCGATGTCGCGCATCCGGAGAGCCAGCTGCGCGACCGACCACGCCCCGAACACGAGCGCCGCGACCATGAACACGACGACGACCCCCTGCACCAGTCCGACCAGGAGCCCGGCGGGCGATCCCGGCAGCGCCCCCGCAAGCGGATGCCCGGCACCGGAACCCGCGGATAGGGACACGGCGGCATGGGTGCCCAGCAGCATCCCGGTCGTGGGCGCGAGGGCGGCGAACGGTCCCTGGACCGGGTCGGCAAGGTCACCCCTGATCGTCCCCCCGTTGTTCCGGCTACGCACAAGGTAATTGGCGAAGACCGCAACCCAGGCGACGAGCCCGAACACCCACAGGGCCTCACCGATGCCAGCGGGCGTGCCGAGCACTCCCGTGGCCATCGTCCAGGTGCCGGCAAGGCCAGACAGTCCGAAAGGGATGCCGAAGCTGGTCAGCGGGGCCCGCCCGGTGCGCAGGACTCTCCGGAACGCACGAGGGGATGCCGGCATGATCGTTCCCCTCGGGCCGCTGTTGAACGGACAGATGTCCTCTCAATAGAATACTGGAGTCGAAGCGACCCGCGAAGGGTGCCGCGAGGGCCGTCAGCCGCGTGCGTTTCGTCCGATCGGTCCTCGGGCCGGCGTGCCCGGAAGACGCCCCAAGGGTGCGCTGATCGAACCGCGTCTTCCCGCTGAGTAAGGACGCGCCCTTGTTCGGGGGACAATTGGCTGACAGGATTTGCGATCGCGCGTAGTAAAAGTAACGGACCGGCAGACATGGTGAGGCTCAGCGGCGGCGGCATGTACAGGCGGCGCATGGCGGAATCCGTGATCGACAAGCTGCTGCGCGAGCAGACCGGAACGCCGGTGCGTTCCCCGTGGCACCGTTTCCGCGGGCGCTCGCCGCTCAGCAAGCGCTGCGAGGGCTGGTACCTCGCCGCGCTCGGCGAGATCGCCGTCGGGAAGAGCCTCCAGGCGCTCAGTTCCGACTGGACCGTCTTCCACGCGCTCCCGATCGGCCTCGAGGGCTGGGACATCGACCACTTGATCGTCGGCCCAGGCGGCGTGATCACCATCAACGCGAAACAGCACCGCGGAGCACACATCCTCGTCGACAAGTCCGTGCTGACCGTCAACGGACGCACCGTGCCCTACCTTCGCCACGCCGAGTTCGAGGCGAACCATGTCACCGACCTGATGAGCGACCGGCGCGCCCAAACCGCGCCGGTCCGACCGACCGTGGTCTTCGTCGGCGCCCGCGAGGTCAAGATCAGGGCCCGCCCGCCGTTCGTCACGGTGCTCGGCGTGGACGACCTCGTCGGCTGGCTCGAGGCGCTCCCGGTCGTCCTCGACCAGAACGAGTGCGGCCGGTTCACCGACCTGTTCGACAACCCGGCGATGTGGGCGAACGTGCCCGTCGAGACCGGCGACGACCTGATCGAACGCTTCCAGGCCCTCGACACGGAAGTCCGTGCCGCCGGCCGCCAGCGCCGCGTCTACCTACCGCTCGTGATCTTCCTCGGCAGCGCCGCCGGCTTCTTCGGGATCTTCGGGCTCGTGTCCGAGGCCCTGGGTCTCAGCGGCTGACGTCCCCTAACCGATTCGACGGAGTTTTTGGGTTTTACACGCGTGGAAACGCGTTTTAAGCGCTTTCCGGGCAAAAACTCCGTCGAATTCGTTAGGGCATTCTGGCCGGCGAGCGGGCGAGCGGGCGAGCGGGCGAGCGGGCGCGCAGGGGAGCAGGCCAGCGGATGCCGCCGACCGGGCGAACCGCTCGCCCCCGCTACCCGATGCTGTCGGTGTCCGCCGGGATCAACGGCAGGCCCAGCAGCACCCGCAGCTGGGCGTCGGTGAGTGCCACCCACGGTGAGGCGTCCGGATTCTCGGCCGCGGCATCCGGGCTGTCACCCTGGGTCCACCACTTCGCCTCGAAGGCGCCGGTCTCGAAGAGCACCCGCTGGCCCTTGGTGTAGATCGTCGTACCGGACCATTCCGGGAAGCTGCCGGCCGGGAGCGTCAGCGTCGGCACCGGCGTCTCGCCGGCGAGCACCGGCCCGATCAGCCGCCACGGGGTCTCGGACGCCCGCAGCACGGGGTTGTCCGGCAGGTCGCCCTGGGTCCAGTACTTCGCCGAGTACACGTTGTGGTGCCACACGACCCGGGTGCCCTTCGGGTACGCGATCGTCACCGACCAGATCCGGTACGGGCTTGCCGCGGGCTCGTCCGTGGCGGCGGGGTTCTCCGTCGCGACACCGATCGGCTGCGCGGTCGAACTGTCGCCGGCGCTCGCGGCCGGGCTTCCGGTGAACGACGCACCGAGCACGTCCGCGAACAGCACGGAACCCTGCTCGACGCCGCTGCACGAGTCGGAGACCTGCTTCACGTCCGGGTAGTTCGCCCCGCAGCTCGCATCGCGGTTGAGCGACCACATCGACATGCGGCCGACGCCGTTCGCGAGCGCGAAATCGTTGAGCGCCACGGCATCGGCGAGGGTGAAGATCTCGCCGGGCACGTCGTTCTGCCCGATCATCGCGGTCGCACCGAGCTTGTTCCAGAGCGCCTTCGACCCGAGCGGCTGGCCCGCCCGGCGGTAGAGCGTGGAGAGCTGGCCGTGGGCGGACTGCAGGGCGCTCGTCGCGGCATCCGCCATCGACTGCCCGGCGGCACGTGAGGAGCCGAAGTCCATGGTCATCAGGTTCACGCCGCTGAGGTTGACGCCGGCCGTCAGCAACTGCGTCACCGCGTTCGTGCCGTCCTCGGTGAGGCCGTCCGGGGCCGTCGGCACGGTGAGCCAGATCGCAAGCGGGGCAGCGGATGCCGCGGCGGCCTTCTGCAGGGCGGCGAGCGCCACGCCGCGGCGCGCCCCGGCTTCCGCGTCCGTGAGGTTCGCGCCCTCGAGGTCCAGGTCGATGGTGCTCGGCTTGTAACGCTCGATCACCGAGGCATACGCGGCCTGGAGCGCTGCGGGATCGGTGCAGGCGACGGCAAGCTCCTGGTTGATCGCGCCGCCGAACGACACGATCACCTCTCCGCCCTGCTGGGTGCGGCGCGCCACGCGTCGGTCGAGGTCGAGGTCGTGCTCCGCTGCCGCCATCGTGTAGAAGGTGCCCCAGGTCGGCGTGCAGGCGGCGCTCGGGTCGGCGACGATGAAGGAGAGCACGACGTTGTCGCCCGCGGCGGAGACGGGATTCTCGAAGGCGAGGCTCGGCGTGGCCGTCACATCGACGTACCCGGCCATCCACGGCTTCGCGCTCACGGATGCGGCGTCGGCGATCTGGTTCCAGCCCTGGAATCCGGCGAAGACCAGTCCGGCGGCAACCACGATGACACCGATCAGTCGCACGACCGACAGGCGCCGACTTGGGAAACGTGTGGACATGGGACTCCTCGACCTCACTGTGGATTATGGCAGTTTTCGGTGCTACATCCGCCCCTAAACTGGGGGCACCGTACCGCCGCGGTTGTTTTTCTCGCTTCGGTGCGGGCGCGAACCCGGTCCAGGAGGGTTCCTGCTCGTCTCAGATAGGAAACCCCACGTGGCCACACCGGAATCGACAACGAAGCGGGATGCCGCCGCGACGCCGGCGCCCACGGGGTTCCCGCCGGCATCCGCGGAGATGGCCGACATCGCGAACGGACCGACAAGGGCGCGCCGCCGCCAATGGGGCGCGGAGCGGCGTAGCGAACCCCTCTCGATCGTGCACCCACGGCCAAGCTCCCGGGCGATCGCGGGGGCCCGAGTCGCCATCGTCGCGACGGTGGGCTTCTGGGCGTACTACCTCCTGACAACCATCGTGCGGTTGTTCGTCGACACCCCGCGCCCCGACTTCACCTTCACGATGGAGGCGATCGGCTACGCCATCGTGGTCACCTTCCTGACCTTCTCCGCGTCGATGTACCTTCTCGCGCGCCTCGGCGCGATGTACCGGTACCAGAGCCACGTGCGCGTGCCGCGCGGTGAGCTCGACCGGCACTTCGGCACCTACCAGCACGGGATCACCGTGCTCGTACCGTCGTATGCCGAGGAGACGCACGTCGTACGCGCGACCCTGTGGTCGGCGGCGCTGCAGGAATTCCCCGACCTCGGGATCGTGCTGCTCCTCGACGATGCGCCGTTCCCGACCGACCCCGAGACGCTGCGCGTGCTCAACGCGACCAGGGCGCTCGCCGGGGAGATCGGCGAGCGGCTTGCCGCGCCTGCCGCGCGGTTCCGGCTCGGCGCGGAGCGCAGGCTCGACCGGTTCGTCGATGACCCGCGGGTCACGGCGGCGGATGTCCGCGACCTCGCCGACGACTACGCAGCGGCCGCCGCGTGGCTGGAGGAGATGGCCGCGGCCGAGGAGGTGCTCGACCACGTCGACGAGTTCTTCGTCGACCAGGTCATCATGGGCGTAGCCCGCGAGCTGCGGCTGAGCCTGCTCGCGCTCGAGTCGTCGGCCGCGGGCGCGGACTTCCCCGACGCCGACCAGATCGTGACCCTCTCGCTGCGCCTGGCCCGGATCTTCACCGCCCGGCTCGACTACTTCGAGCGCAAGAAGTATGCCTCCCTTTCACACGAGGCGAACAAGGCGATGAACCTCAACTCCTACATCGGCCTGATGGGCACGTCATGGGTGACCGACCACACGGCCGAGGGCACGGTCCTGCGACGCGCTGTCGGGGATGCCGTGGGCGACTTCCCGGTGCCCGACACGGAATACCTGCTCACCCTCGACGCGGACTCCCTGCTGCTCAGGGACTACTGCGTGCGTCTCGTCCACCTGCTCGAGGAGCCCGAGAACGCCCGGGTGGCGGTCACGCAGACGCCGTATTCCTCGTTCCACGGGGCCCCGACGCGCATCGAGCGGATCGCCGGTGCGTCGACCGACCTGCAACACATGCTGCACCAGGGCATGACCTACTTCGACGCGACCTTCTGGGTCGGCGCGAACGCCGTCATCCGCAAGAAGGCCCTCGAGGACATCGTCGAGGTTGAGGAGGTCGGCGGCTTCGAGATCCGCACCTACATTCAGGACCGCACCGTGATCGAGGACACCGAGTCGAGCATCGACCTCGGCACTCACGGCTGGACCCTCGTCAACTACCCCGAACGCCTGAGCTACAGTGCCACCCCGCCCGACTTCGGCTCGCTCATCGTGCAGCGCCGGCGCTGGGCCAACGGCGGACTGCTCATCCTGCCCAAATTCTGGGACCAGCTCCGGGAGCGCCGCTTCCGCCGCGAGCGGGTGCGCTGGAGCGAGGTGTTCCTCCGCACCAACTACATGGCCTCGATCGCCTGGTCGAGTTTCGGGCTCATCTTCCTGCTCGCCTTTCCATACGACAGCCGGCTGCTCAGCCCCTTCGTCTTCCTCGCCGCGCTGCCCTACTTCCTCGCGATGGGCACCGACCTGCGCGACGCCGGCCATCGGTTCAGCGACGTGTTCCGCATCTACGGCTTCAACCTCGTGCTGCTCCCCGTCAACCTCGCCGGGGTGCTCAAGTCGTTCCAGCAGATGTTCTCGGCCGAGAAGATCCCGTTCGTGCGCACCCCGAAGGTGCTCAACCGCACGGCGGCGCCGGCGCTCTACGTGATCGTTCCCTACCTGATTGTGGCGTTCTCGCTGCTCACGCTCTACCGGGACATCAGCTATCAGAACGTCGGCAACGCCATCTTCGCCGCCTTCAATGCCGTCGCGACCGGCGCGGCGATCCTGATGTACATCGGCCTGTGGAACTCCGTCGTCGACGTGTGGCTCGGTCTGCTCAACTTCCTCTACGTTGACGTGAAGAAGCCGAAGCAGCCGGCAGGGTTCCGGATCGACCCCGGCGCGCCGGTCGACTGGCAGGGCATCCTCTACCACGGCGACCGACGGCTCAACCGGGACAGCCGCACCTCCCGGGACCGGCGCCGCCGGATCGGCGTGCGCTAGGCATCCGTCGCCCGTTGCGGTTCCCTGAGGTGTCGCAGATCGACGTTCGCGGGGCCCGCGAACGT